>DASRQG010000432.1:0-4617 GCA_035645995.1 Mariniphaga sp.
GCCAATCCTACTGAATTTGTTTATACTAACGTTATCGGTACGGTTAATCTGTTAAATGCTGCTAAGAAAATCTGGCAACAAAAGGACGGCAAACTTTTTTATCATATTTCAACCGATGAAGTATATGGTTCATTGGGAAAGGATGGGATGTTTACAGAAGAAACACGATACGATCCCCATAGTCCTTATTCTGCATCAAAAGCAAGCTCCGATCATTTCGTCAGAGCCTACCATGATACCTTCTGTTTGCCAATTGTTGTAACGAACTGCTCCAATAACTATGGTTCCTATCAATTCCCTGAAAAATTAATACCTCTTTTTATTCACAACATAAAGCAGAAAAAACCACTTCCGGTATATGGGAAAGGCGAAAATATTCGCGACTGGTTATGGGTGGAAGATCATGCAGCTGCAATCGACACTGTATTTCATAAAGGAAAGATAGGCGAAACCTATAATATAGGTGGTTTTAATGAATGGAAAAACATTGACCTCATAAAAGTTATATGCAGAACCATGGACCGGAAACTTAACAGAAAAGAAGGTGAATCTGAGAAGCTTATAACATTTGTTACAGATCGGGCAGGACATGATTTAAGGTATGCAATAGATGCTACAAAAATTAAAAGAGAACTGGGATGGGAACCGTCGTTACAGTTTGAGGAAGGCATAGAAAAAACTATCGACTGGTACCTTGAAAACACAGAATGGCTTGTTGAAGTTACTTCAGGAGATTACCAAAATTACTATGACGAACAGTACAAGAATCGTTAAAAACTGATTGAATTTTAGATGCAACAACGCCATGTTGCATCATTCTTTTTTAACGTCGTCACCTTCAAAATGGATTTTTTGCAGGGCATGATAAACAGGCCCTTCCAATATACTCCCGTCTGTTTTAAAGCGTGATCCATGACATGGGCAATCCCATGTTTTCTCTGCATTGTTCCAATTCACGATACATTTCATATGAGGGCATACAGCAGAAACAAGTGTCAGTTCTCCCGTTTCATCTCTGTAGGCAGCTATTTTGGTATTGTCTTTCTCTACAATTGCACCCGAACCGGGCTTGATATCCAAAAACTGTGAATGATCCTTTACTCCCGGAAGAACCTTAAGAAATTCACCGGCTACATTTATGTTCTCCTTCAGAAATTGCTTAGCTGATTTCAGAGGGGTAAACCTGTGGGCATTGTAAAGCTCAGCCCATTCACTTGCTTCACCACTAATTTCACCCGAGATAATCATACCTGCAAGTGTACCATATACCAAACCATCGGTTGAAAAACCAGTAGCTACAAATACATTCGAAGATTTACTTTCGCGGCCGATATATGGAAGTAAATCAGCCGGCCTGTAATGTTGCCCTCCCCAACGATAAGCAACTTCAGTGAGTCCAAACTGCTTGAATGCAAATTCTTCCAAATTCCTAACAGCACGTACATTATCATCTGACTGACCTACTTTATGTGGTTCACCAACAATAATAACATACCTTTTCCCATTCCTTTCATATAAACGTATTGAATACTTTTTATCCTGATCATAATAACCCCAGAAAATTCCTTCGGGGAAAGGCCTGTTGTCAATCGGACAAGCAATGCCATATTCACGGTATGGCCCCAACAATGTATGATAGACCTTTACCCCTTTGGGAGTATGTGTTGCATGGACAGCATGACGGGCTGTAACGGTTCCTCCTTTTGTTTCAAGCAGTACATGGCCTTCCTTTTCCTCAACGTTCATTACAGATGTATTTTCATAAATCTGCAAATAATCCGATTTAGTAGCATTGGCCAGTTCACCAACATATTTCATTGGATTTATTTGCGCCTGCCCTTTCACCTCAATAGCTTTGGTAGAAATTACAGGAATACCGGCTCCTTCTGCCCATGTTACAGGAACTGCTGCTTCCTGTGCATATCTGTATTCATCTTCAATTTTTGAATCATTTTCTCTATTACCCGAAAACATGATCCAGGGCACTTTCCTGAAATCACAGTCAATGTTAAATTGCCCCACCCAACGTTCGATAAGATTTAAGGCTGCAGAACGCGACTGTACCACTTTACGAATATCATCTGCGTCATACTTTTTGTAAAACTGCGCCAGGTTTTTATCTACTGTAAAATAAAGATTCCCCGTGCTGTGGCTGGTTGTCCCACCCCCTACTTTACGACTTTCTAAAACAACCGTTTTATATCCTTTTTGGGACAAAAGAATTGCTGTAGTAATACCAGTTATGCCTCCACCAATTACTGCCACATCTGCATTTAAATCACCTTGAAGAGATGGATAACTATACGGATGGATAAATTCGTGCCAAATCGATTTTGTATACATTTTTGCAACAATTAATTAAACTTAATCCTCAAATCGTTAAGATAAATTGGATGAAGGAAAATGCCGTACCAAAATAAATTTACATATCACAAAATTGAATAATCAGCAGTTACCAATGGGTTTAGGTATTTAATGAATGATATAAAATTAATAGATTGGGGAATGCTTACACAAAATTGAGTACATTAAGTTACATGAATGACAGTAGCTTGTTCCCTCGTTTAAAGATTCATAGAAGGGTCCCAAAAATATTTTTTAAAGTCTACGATTTGATCTCCCTTTACTTTTACCCCTTCATTCTCCAGGAGTTCTTTCATCGCATTTGGATTATCGAAATGATGTTTTCCAGTGAGCAAACCCTTACGATTAACAACCCTGTGTGCAGGAACAAACCCAGGGTGTGTATGTGCAGCATTCATAGCCCATCCAACCATCCTTGCAGAACCGGCTGTACCTAAATATCGGGCGATGGCTCCATAGGAGGTAACCCTGCCCGGTGGAATCAATTTAACTACCTCATAAACTTTGTAAAAGAAATCGCTCATAAAATTTATGATTTAGATTCTGTTACTTTGAAATTCACTACATGAACTACAAATCCCGGGCACTTCGCCCGAAACTCCTGTATTCATCTCTTTCTATTTCAATATCAGGCTCTATTAGCTCATTATTATTCAATTGGAAAGCTATATACTTTATTTTCAATCCCCTGCTCAACCACTGTTTCTCATAAAAGGTCTTTATCTGCAAGGTATCATTCAATAATTCTGAAGCATACAAATCATTTGTATCTGCAATAACCTCAAACTGGTTTTTCAACGCAAGTTCCCGCGTATATGTATATTGAAAATTGCTATCAGTTTTAAGATGTATTATACCATAATTTTTGAGAAAGCGTTTATATCTATTTAGAAAGCAGGTAGACGTTAATCGTTTTGAAGTCTTCTTCATCTGCGGATCAGGGAAGGTTAGCCATATTTCATCCACTTCTTCCGGCGCAAAAAACCGATCGATTATTTCGATATTCGTCCTTATGAATCCTACATTTGTCAGCCCCTTAGCCAAAGCTGTTTTTGCCCCTTTCCATAAACGCGCTCCTTTTATGTCTACACCAAGAAAGTTAGTAAATGGATTTTTCTCTGCCAGCTCAACAGCATATTCACCTTTACCGCATCCCAGTTCTACCACCAAAGGATTCTGATTCCCAAAAAATTTAGAACTCCACGTGCCTTGATGATTGAATTTATTTTCCTGTAATACATTATACGGAGCCTGGATCACATTGCCAAAGGCTTTCATCTCCTCAAACTTTGCAAGCTTATTCTTTCCCACAGAAAATCGAAATAATTAATCAATTAATATTTTTTTCTACCCTAAATCCAACATCATGAATGCCATGCAGCAACTCCTCACGCATGCCATGACGGATAGAAATTATTAAATCACCAGGAATAGAGAATTGAACATCTCTTTTATATATGGCTTGTCTGGTTTTTATACCTCCAAATCCTTTACCAAGCCATTTACCTGAAGGTTCAGCCAATACTACTTCAATTGTATCCTGCACAGCTTCTCCATCCGGATAGATAACATCAACGAATAACCAAACATTGCTAAACGGGTAATTTGTTTCGTTTCTAATCTGTATGTAAAAGTTATGATTATGAATGGAATCTTCGACAGGAACTTCAAAATTAAAAACTGAATCTTTATGCCAGCCATTTTTAGGGATCTCATAATATTGATCGAATACACGTCCTGAATCGCAGGCTGAAAAAAGGACAATCACAGAAAATATTAAGATAATATGCTTAATCGGGGTATTCATTTTTCATTTATCCTTTTGTTTTCTTATCTGGATAGGTCCTTTTCTTGCACGAGCAGATTTGATTTTCTTTTTTCGGGGTTTGGGTTTTGGTTTATCAAATCGGTCAAGGTCTTCCTGGCCTACCATATTGTGGAAAGTATTTTCAACGACCAATCCATTCTGTTTTTCTTCAGAAATCAGCCGTTCAGGTTTCTGACCATTACGGTTCATTTTTTGAACTCGTTTCACAAGATTTACCGGCAGTGCTACCATCGAAGAAGGAGTATCACCCCTTAAAGTATACCAATATAAACCTTTAAATGTATCTGATTTTAGGAAATAATAAGTGCCGGCTTCTGTTTCCAAAGGAATATTATTTGGTGGGAAATCGCGCTGAGCATCAAGATAAGCATCTACTTCATAATTGAGGCAGCATTTAAGCTTTCCACATTGGCCTGCCAGTTTTT
>DASRQG010000433.1:0-7215 GCA_035645995.1 Mariniphaga sp.
ATTACCTCGACATTACAGGTATCGATCGTTTTTGGGGAGCACTAAAGTGGACCCGTGAACTGCGGCAGGCTATCATCCACGAAACCGGGCTACCCATTTCCTACGGATTGTCGGTTAACAAAACAGTCTCAAAAATTGCCACCGGTGAAGCCAAGCCTAACGGAGAGAAAGAAGTAGACAAATCGGAAGTAAAACCTTTTCTGAACCCGCTTTCCATACGAAAGATACCCATGATCGGCCCCAAAACCTATCAGCTTTTACGCTCAATGGGAATAGATACCATAGAGACCCTTAGTGCCATTCCCATGGAGATGATGGAAAGTGTACTGGGAAAAAACGGCATTGACATATGGCGAAAGGCCAATGGGATTGACTTCACCCCTGTTGTTCCGTGGTCGGAGGAGAAGTCTGTCAGCAAGGAACGAACCTTTGAAACCGACACCATTGATGTAGCTATGCTTGAGCAAATACTTATTGGCATGACAGAGAAGCTTTGTTTTAAGCTGCGTAAAAAGGAAAAACTGGCCTCAGTGGTAACAGTGAAAGTACGATATGCCAACTACGACACCCATACTCTGCAGCAAAAGGTTCCTTACACATCATTCGATCACACCCTGATTGACACCGTAAAGAGCCTCTTTCGGCGACTCTACCAACGCAGGATGCTGGCACGCCTGATCGGAGTAAAGCTGGGTGGACTGGTACATGGAGTACAGCAACTTAATCTGTTCGAAAACAACGAAAAGCAGGTCAAGCTCTACCTGTCGATGGATAAAATAAGGCTTCGTTATGGCGCAGGTGCCATACACCGGGCCTCAGGAATAATTTGTAAACAACATTAAATATGTATCTGAACGTACATTCATATTTCAGTCTGCGTTACGGGACACTTAGCATTGACGAATTACTGACCCTTGCCCGTTCTATGGGAGTAGGGGCTATGGCACTTACCGATATAAATACTACCATGGGAATTCCTGAATTTGTAAAGAAAGCAAACGATGCAGGCATTAAGCCCATTGCCGGTGTGGAAATCAGAAATGGGGACCAACTGCTGTTTACAGGGCTGGCGAAAAACAATGCAGGATTCAAGGAACTGAACGACTACCTCAGCTGGCATTACCTGAACAAAAAGGAATTTTCAATTGAAGGATGGCCCTTCACCGATGTGTTGGTGGTATATCCTTTCGGAATAAAAGGGCCACAAGAGCTAAAAGAATATGAGTTTACGGGCATCCGGCCTTCTCAGCTGAACCGGCTTGTCACTTCCGAATACCGCAAGTACCACAATAAGCTGTTCGTATGGCAGCCGGTTACTTTCCGCGATCAAACCGGATGGTTCCTGCATAAGAGCCTTCGGGCCATAGGGCATAACACCCTTATAAGCAAACTACACCCCGGCCAGTATGCAGAACAAAATGAATTGGTCATGCCGGTATCACAACTGGAAAAAATATATGAGTCTTATCCCGGCATACTACATAACACAAAAAAAGCATTAAAAGAATGCGTCATAAGCTTTGATTTCTCCACTGTAAAAAACAAAAAAAACTTTAGCCAGTCGGCTTATGACGATAAACTTCTGCTGGAAAAGCTTGCTTTAGATGGCATGATTTACCGCTACGGCAAGAACAATTCGCTGGCACAGGAACGGGTACGGCATGAGCTGCAGATCATCGACAAACTGGGATTCTCTGCCTACTTTTTAATTGCCTGGGACATTATCCGCTACTCTATGTCGCGTGGGTTCTATCATGTAGGCAGGGGCAGCGGTGCCAACAGCGTAGTGGCCTACTGTCTAAAGATTACCGATGTTGACCCTATAAAGCTAAACCTTTATTTCGAACGCTTTCTGAACCCTAAGAGAACCAGTCCACCCGACTTCGACATCGACTATTCATGGCGCGACCGCGACGAGGTTCAGGATTATATTTTCAAACGGTATGGCAGAAATCACACTGCCTTACTGGGTGCCACTTCAACCTTTCAGAACCGCTCTGTAATACGGGAGCTGGGGAAAGTATTCGGGTTACCTAAGGAAGAAATTGATTTACTGATAAACGATCCGGCAAACGATTATAATAAAAACAACATCTCTACACTTATTACCACCCTGGGCAAACAGATGAATAATTTTCCCAACCTTCGTACCATTCATGCAGGAGGCATTCTGATCTCAGAAGACCCCATTACCTGCTATACTGCTCTCGACCTGCCTCCAAAAGGGTTTCCCACCACTCACTGGGACATGTATATTGCCGAGGATATGGGATTCGAGAAACTTGACATCCTGAGCCAGCGAGGTATCGGGCATATAAAAGAGGCAGTAGAAATTATACAGGAGAACCGCGATGAAGAAGTAGATGTTCACAAGGTAAATCGCTTCTTTGAAGATGAGAAGGTCAAGCAGCAGCTTAAATCGGGCGAAACTACCGGATGCTTTTACATCGAAAGCCCTGCCATGCGAGGACTGCTTAAAAAACTCAAGTGCAGCGACTACATCACTCTGGTGGCAGCCAGTTCAATTATCAGGCCCGGGGTGTCTAAATCGGGGATGATGAAAGAATATATCAAACGTTTTCATAATCCTAATGATTTTGAATACATACACCCGGTAATGAAAGAACAGCTTGCTGAAACATATGGAGTAATGGTCTATCAGGAAGATGTTATCAAGGTAGCACATCATTTTGCAGGCCTCGATCTTGCTGAAGCTGATGTTCTGCGCAGAGCCATGTCAGGGAAATACCGTTCAATAAAGGAGTTCAAACGTATAGAAGAGAAATATTTTGTCAACTGTCGAAAAAAAGGATATCCTGATAATATTGCCAATGAAGTATGGCGACAAATAGAGTCGTTTGCCGGCTACTCCTTTTCAAAGGCACACTCGGCTTCTTATGCAGTTGAAAGCTTTCAGAGCCTGTACCTGAAGTCACACTACCCACTGGAATTTATGGTAGCCGTAATCAACAATTTTGGTGGCTTTTATACCACCTTGGTCTATATTAACGAAGCACAGCGACTGGGAGCAACCATTGAGCTCCCCTGTGTGAACAACAGCAACAACCTTACCCGCATTACCGGGACAACCATCTTTCTGGGGTTTGTTCATGTACAAAATCTGGAGCAAACTACCATTGAGTTAATAGTAAGTGAACGCAACTGCCATGGACCTTACCAGTCGCTTTCCGATTTTACCGATCGGATACCGGTTACCAAAGAGCAGCTTGTATTGTTGATTCGTTTGGGTGCTTTCAGGTTTACCGGCAAAACGAAGTCGAACCTGTTGTGGGAGGCACATTTTCTACTCAGCAAACCTGCAAAAAAAACAGCCTCTTTCGCACTCTTCAACACCCCGTCAAAAGATTTTTCATTGCCCCAGCTAAAGCAGGAATATCTTGAAGATGCCTGGGATGAAATTGAGCTGTTGGGCTACCCTGTAAGTATCAGCCTTTTTGAGATGCTCCAGACAAACTTCCGTGGTGAAATTCTGTCGCGTGACTTGAATCACCACACCGGAAAAAAAGTGCGTATGGTTGGACGGCTGGTTACAATTAAATATGTGCGTACGGTGAAAAAGGAAATTATGCATTTTGGAACTTTTATTGATGTCAGCGGTAATTTCTTCGATACGATACATTTTCCTCCTTCATTAAAGAACTATCCGTTCCGGGGCGACGGCATCTATCTGCTACTGGGAAAAGTAGTTGAAGAATTTGGATTCCCGTCGCTGGAGGTTGAGAAAATGACTAAACTCCCATACCGGCCAAATCCAAAAGCCTGATTTATAAAGAAAAGAATTACCGGATGTGATTAGTATTCAACAAAACATCCATGTGCAAAAAAAGAAAACATTATTTCTCTGAAACAATTTAAAAACTCAGACCTTGCATAGGGATTATTCAGACGATAGAAACTTATCAATAAACCGATTTTCTTACATACAACATCTGTCATAGTCAGTAATACAGGCAGAAGTTAGTTATAATGAATCACTGGAATCATTACTTATTAATCTTTATTCACCAGATGCTCATTGCTATTGGCAAAGTTCCAGGTATTTAAAAAGCCAATTTTTATAATGTTCACCATTTTCTCCCAATTAATCTTATCAAGTTCATCAGAAGGTAAATGATAATCGGGATGCATGGCAGCCATAAAATAAAAGACAGGTATACCGGCCTGGGCAAATGGTGCATGATCACTTCCACCAGAAGGATCCTTAGAAGCACGATAATTCAAATCGAGATTGAGGCCATATTTTTGAATATTTTTTTTGGTAACTTCTTCGATACCTGAATAGTCTTTTGTATAAGTCATGGTAGCTTTATTTTTCAGGGTATCGATGTCGGAGTCCCTGCCAATCATATCATAATTCAGCTTCAGAACAATATTTTTGTTCTCCTTCATCGCATTTTTCACAAAATACCTGGAGCCCCACAGACCTTTTTCTTCACCGGTCCAGGCAGCAAAAATCACTGTTTTCTCAGGCTTTTTGCCTGTTGCCATAAATGCCTTTGCAATGGTCATTACCCCTACTGTTCCTGAAGCATTATCATCTGCACCATTCCAAATCCAACCATTCCATTTACCTACATGATCATAATGCCCTCCAACTACAATATACTCATCCTTATTAACACCTTCTATCATACCTACAACATTCCTCGCCTTCACGATTTTGGAATTTACTGTTGTTTTATAAGACGCAGCTTTCCCAGATAATATTTTTGAGGCGGGTTGCATGGTTGCAGCAACAGAGGCTTCAAAATTATTAATATAGATTCCTGACCCGGAAAATATCTCACCTGCCACTCTAGCAGAGACCGTAAATATTGGAATATCAAAAGTAAGTGTATCACCGGGTAAGGCCATTTGAGTATCATAATAATCTGATAATCGTTCATCAGCCTCATAATAATCTCCTTTTACCGGATAAATATTATTCTGAGCCCATTCCAGCATTGGATCCTTTCTGGTTTCCACCTGTATAATAGCGACGGCACCTGCTTTTACGAGCCGTTCAATTTTAATTCTCTGGTGAAAATACTCAGCATATCTGCCAACCGGAACATATTTACGATAAGCTTCAGATTCAGGAAAATTCTGTCCGGGATATCCGGCTAATATTACTACAATTTTTCCCCTCACATCAATCTCTTTCAGATCATCGTAAGTTCCTTTATTATCTTTATATCCATATCCGGCAAATACCATTGGTGCCTTACCCGATCTTCCCACCGTTCCGGGGACTACATTAAAATCAGTCATGTAGTTAAAATCGGCTGAGCTTTCTCTATCTTCACCGGTAGAAATTATAGAAAGCAAATGTTCCTCTCCGGGAGAATATTCCATCAGACTGAAATTTTGAAAATAGGTAGTTTCTTCTGATGAACCCATTCCTGCTATTCTTTGGAGTTGGGTTGGAATTTTTTGCTCCACATCTCCATATGGCTCAATCCCATACACCTTAAACATGGAAGCGATATAATCAGCAGCCATGTATGCACCTCTTGTACCTACTTCTCTGCCTTCTGTCCAGTCTGAAGCCAAAAACTCAAGTTGCCCTTTAACTGCAGATTCAGTTATAGCATTTAACCCTTTCTCTTCCTCTTTTTGCGCCCACCCGTCAAACACACCTAAAATCAACATTAAAAACACCAATGTCAGCCTTTTCCCCGCAACCACTCCTATCAGATATTTCATTTACAAACTATTTTTATTAATCATCCTGATGCATCTTCAAAGATAATATTATCAATTTTATGCCTAACTGTAATTACCTTTTTCAATCGGAAATAAATTTTTGAATATTTTGATCTAATATTACTATTTCTTTCTTAATCCTAAAAGTTTTTTATTTATTGATGTAACCAAAATTCTAATTACAGCTTATTATTAAATGCCACTTTTCACAAAATGTTGAAGAAATTAATATGAGCCCTCAGATAATATACTTCACTATTGAAAAGTTCATGGAACGCAATTTGCTATCTTTGTTTTTAAAGCATGAGAGATGATTATCTTCGAAATTAAGTCTTTTTTTGTTTTATTTGTAAATTTCCTGTAAGGTTTTACATATCAGGATTATTTTTTGTTGTTGGAGTAATAATTAATGAGAAATACACAGAACAGCCTAATCCATAAACACTTAATAATTTACATCCTGCTGTTTCTTCTACCACATTTCCTATATGCCCAGGACCTGATGTTTAGAAGCATTTCGGTAGAGGATGGCTTATCTAATAATTTTGTAACAGCAATAAATCAAGACTCCGGAGGTTATGTTTGGTTTGGCACTCTCGATGGCCTGGACAGGTATGATGGATTGGAAATTCGATCTTTTGCAAATAAATTTCCAAGCCGTCCGGTTAAAGTTAATCGTATAATCAATGATCCTGAACAAGGTATTTGGATTGGCACTGATTTAGGACTGTTTTATTGGGATTTTATTTCTGAGAAATTTCAGGAAATTCAGCTATCGGATGAATCAATTCCGGTAACCACTTTGCTTTTCCTTCAGGGCGATTCATTATTGGTAACCGGGACTACAAAAGGATTATGGCTACATAATATCAGAACTTCAGAAACAACCCCAATTAAACTTCAAGATATCAGCAGCGAAACAATACAGGTTACCGATGCCTTGCTAAACGAAAGTGATTTATGGGTTACTACTACTAGTGGCCTGCTTAAAGTAACATTACCGGGATATGAGGTTGAAACATTTCGAAATGAGCAAAGCTCCCTGGCTTATAATAACTTTTCATCATTGGCTGCTCATAATGATACAATATTTTTAGGCACCCAAACCAGAGGATTATTTATATTTGAACCATCAAAACAAGCTTTCTCAACTTTTACAGATATTGGTAACCGTTCGATTCTTGTTATTAAACATGATCCTGCCGGAAATCTATATATAGGAACCGATGGTGGTGGTCTGACCATTATGGATTTAAAGGATTATTCGTACCATACCTACCGGGAAGAAGTAGGTTTTCCATATTCTTTAAATTCAAATGCAGTATATTCAATGCACATCGACAGACATGGGCGTTTTTGGATTGGCACCTATTCAGGTGGCATTAACTACAATACTGCTCATAAAGGAGGTTTCAAGGTATCGGTTGCTGAGAATGATTTATTTCTGGGACAAAGCAGCATCCGTTCAATGTATTTTGATGATAACAATGACAAATATATTGGAACAAG
>DASRQG010000434.1:0-3599 GCA_035645995.1 Mariniphaga sp.
CATTAAATTACCTATATTGAAGGAGGCTCAGATCGCAATGACGATATGGGTGTAACCTTGGTCAGACAGAAAAAATTTTTACGCTGTCTTCACTTTGTTGCGAATTCCGGAATGTTTAAAGGTGCCATTAATTATAATCCACACTAAGTATCAAATTGTACCCACCCATCGCATCTTTGCGGAATGAAGCAATTTGTTCGTAGAGGCAGTGACGTCAGATTCGGCTGAGGCCGGAACCAAGGATCGAGGTTCGTGGGGTGTGATAGCCGTCTGAGGTCCATTTCAGAGGATGAAAGTTCATAAAATGCGATAGCCGGATGAGGTTGGTTCCAGGTTCATGTATTGCGATATTTGGCTGAAGTAAGTCTCCGGTATGATTGATTGTGGTTGATGCTAACCTAACATCCGAAGGTGCTAATAACCCTGGTCTTTCAAGCCAGGGTCGGGGATACCGACATCCACTTCTTCCTGTGGGTTTTAACCCACAATTTAGGTTCGGCATTATCTTTAATTAATATCTTTTCACCGAAATATGAATTTTATTGGATTTTAGTTACCCCTCAATTTCCCACATGAATAGCAGGATCTTACATAAACTTGCAGACCTGGATCGGAGCCTGTCCCCCTTTGCGATTCCGGCTATAATCAACGCATTGAATTTATTGCAAAGGGGGAGTCAGAGGGGGATTCGGGAACTGTATTCTTGTTTCAAAGTTGGATTGTTTGATAGTTTCAAGAAAAAACTTCCGCACGCATTCTTCCCTCAAACTCTTAAACACTAAATCAATCAAACATTCACTTCCGCACTTGTCTTTTATCAAACTCTTAAACATTTCAAACATTTCAAACATTTCAAACGTATTGCACCAACCCTCCGCATACTTTAGTAATCCATCGGACATCCATCTACATTAACCACATAAATGCCATGACAGAAAAGTACCAAAAGGTCAAGGGTTATTGCCATGTGATATTCAATTGGAGCTCACAGTTTGTGGTATATTTTATTTGATAAGCGCTATAATTTTTTCTGTTATTGATGAGAGATAGTTGGGAACCACAGCAGTATATTTAGAAATAATCAGATTTTCATTCAAAAGGAATATTTTATGTAGCCTGAGACAACTTTTTAAAGGGAGTTCTTTACTATCAACGTAGTTGGTTTTATTTATAGGGAATGATAACCTGTCGTTACGGAATTTAGATGTGACTTGTACCATTAGGTAGTCACCTGTATCATTTACAATTTTATTTGAAATTATTAATGCAGGCCTTTTTTTAGTTCTGGATAAATCTGAGAACGGGAAACTAATAATTACAATGTCTCCTTTATTATACTTCATGCTTATAAAATTTCATCCCATCTATTATCTTCTTCAGAAAGCCACTCCTCAGCCAGGCTTTTTTCGGATAGAAGCAGAGTATTGTATGTACTATCTTCTTCAACCATATTTTCGATTTTTGTTTTTTTTTCTTCTATCTGAATATCCGTGAATTTGCTTTTTATATGTTTGATGAAAGCATGGTACTTATTATTCGGGATATTTATAATTATTTGTTTCATATCTCATTATTTAAAGTATGAAAAACTGGTTGGTTTTACTTTTAGTTTTTAATAATATATCCAAATATACAAAGCTTAATTGATTAATTAAAGAAAAATTTTTTTTCAAAAGCTGACACAGTTTCTTTTAAGCTTTGAAGAAGCAAAAGATAAATGTACTTTTCTCATGACAGAAAAGTACCAAAATATCCAGGCTGCACTTACTTTCTCGCACCAACCTTCCACACCCGTCTTCTTTCAAACTCTTAAACATTTCAAACGTATTGCATCAATCCTCTGCATACTTTAGTAATCCATCGGTCCCCCTTCACCAATCATGTCAGCCAGCAAATGCAACGATTTTTTCTTTGCATTGTAATCGGTAATCATATCCTGGATCATGAGTTCCTCAACCTGAAAGTCATGAGCGATTTCAAGGAGTTGATTATGAACGGATTCTTTGTTCCCTCCAATAAATTTTGGGATACGTCTTGAGCCGGATTGATAGTGCGTCAGTTCGGGTAATCTGCCCAAAGCTTTGACGGCATCATCGGGTGAGGGTACAGTGCTGTCAATTTTTCCCATTGCCAGGTTTTGGTACATTAGAGTAACCGGTGCAAGTTGTAATCTGGCTTCTTCTTCAGTATCGGCACAAACGGCATGTACGGCTAGTATTACTTCAGGTTTTTTGGCGCTTGTTTTGTTATCGGACGGACTGAAGTTTTGTCGGTAGTTATCAATGATTTCCGGTGCTTGCTGTTGGTTAATGAATCCTGCAAAGACATACCTGAGGCCAAGAGTGGCTGCAGCATTTGAACTCCAGGTGCTGCTTCCCAGTAAATACATTTGAGGAATTGAATCATCAGTATGAATAGGAACTGTTGAGAATGGATGATCATCGGGGAAGCCATTTTCGAGCCAGGCCAGGAGTTCAGCAAGCTGCTCGTTAGAGTTGCTGTGGAAGATTTTACTTCTGTCGTGTTGCAGTGCCAAGTCAATTACACGTCCCGTTGTTGCACGTCCTGCACCAAGGTCGATACGGCCCGGATATAATTCGTTTAAGGTACAAAATACTTCAGCGACTTTAAAAGGACTGTAGTGGTTTAGTAATACCGAACCTGAACCAACTCTGATTTTTTTTGTATTGGCAGCTATTGCTGCAATTAATACTTCAGGTGCTCTTCCGGCTATGGCACGTGCTCCGTGATGTTCTGCAACCCATATACGTTCGAATCCCAGATGTTCTGCAATTTGTGCAGTTTCAATGCTGTTCATTAAAGCTTCATGCCGGGTTTTTTCAGGCTCTACAGTGGACAATTCTACAAGTGATAATTTCATTATTGATGTAAATTCCGATTTACCCTCAGAACAATATCATGATGAGGATGTTCGCAGCTGGTGAAAACCAATCCGTTTTCGAAAAGTTATTTAACTCTTTTTTGACACTTAAATCATATCTTTGAAAAATGGGTCAATAAGATGAAAACTAACAGCAGAATAGATGAAACTTGATATTTCAAAAGTCGGTTAATTTTGTAATTCAATAAACTTAAATTAAATGAAAAGACTTCAATTTATAAAATTTGGTGTTACTACAGGGATTTCATTAATCTTTTTCCCCGGATTGTTACAGGCATTCGATAAAAAGCTTCCGAATGTACTGTTGTTAGGAGATTCCATTTCAATTGGTTATACTCCTTTTGTTAAAGAATTATTGAGTGGAAAGGCCAATGTTTTCAGACCAGTACTTGAAAATAAAAAGCCGGAAAATTGTATGGGTACAGAAAATGGTATTTTAAAAATAAATTCCTGGATTGGTGATGGGAATTGGGATGTAATCCATTTTAATTTTGGTTTGCATGATCTGAAACATGTAAATAAAATTACAGGAGAAAATTCGAATAATCCAAAAGATCCCCGACAAACCAGTATCAGGCAGTATGAGAAAAATCTGAAAGAGATCATTAAAATATTAAAAACTACAAATGCAACATTAATTTTCGCAACTACTACTCCCGTACCCAATAAGCGGGTCCCATTTCGTGATCCCGGTTCC
>DASRQG010000435.1:0-2375 GCA_035645995.1 Mariniphaga sp.
TGGTACTGTCCGTTATGATGAGGTTAAAGATATTGTGAATCCCGAATGGCAAAGATATTCAGGCCATGCTAACGATTGGGATGTTCTTTTTCCATATCTGTTCGCCTCCGATAACATAATCGAGTACAACGAAATTCATCATGTAATGGAACAAATGGATGATGGCAATGCTATCTATTTGTCCGGTACAGGCTGGAACAATATTGTCCGAAATAATTATGTGCATAATAACTTCTCTCCGCATCGTCAGGCTTCACTGCGTTCAGATGATTATGCAAAGGATGTTACTTTTTCAGGAAATATCATATATAAATTCTCCAGAGCAGGTATTGTGGCAAAATATGATGCTACCATTACAAATAACTTTATTATTGATTATGTGCCTACCGAAATGGTTGATGGAGAGAAACACAACCCGATGGCATTTCTTTTTATCGGTGCCTGGGGGCCAATAAAAGGTGGAGTCGCAACTAACAATATTTGTTATCAATCAGCTGGTGGTTCAATTCCTTTTTTGGGGTTTGGTTCTTCCAGTCGGCTACTCGAAACTTTATCTGAATTTCCTAAAATAACCGATTATCATATTGATAATAATTTATATTACGCTGCAGGAATGCCTCATAGTAGCAATGAACTATTGGTAAGCCTGCAGGAACAGGATGTTGAGCCTAATAGTCTTGTTGCAGATCCGTTATTTGAAGGGCTCGAAAGCAAAGGGTTTAAACTGAAGAATAATTCCCCTGCCTTTGACCTTGGTATTAAACAAGTGGAATTTGAGAAAATGGGTTTGCTGAAAGATGGAAACTACCAGATTCAATAATGTGATTTGATTGTTCGTATTTCAAACTTTTTATGATGAAGCGATTTAAAATTTTTTATTTATCAGCATTAGTTTTAGCTCTTGTTATTAGTCAGGTAAAACTGATCTATGCTGTTCTGCCATCTAATTTATTGCAGGAAACTCCTATAGACTATCCGGTCATATATGAGGAGTTTGAATTAATTAATGGTGTTGAAATCGGTGATATAAATTTCTGGCAGGAATTTATTGATCAGTCCTATAGCAGAAGAAGGGTTATACAACTAAAAGATGGTGCTGTAAAGGGAAAGGCTGAAACGGTTTTTTTTGAGCCTTCTGCCAAATATGATATCACTGTAACGTATGTTGAATCAAAAAAGCCCGAAGCTGAACTATCTCTCCTTATAAACGACCGGAAAATAGGAACAATAGAATATGAAGGTTCCTATAAATTCAGGGAAAGTACCTTTGAAAATGTAAATGTACAAGAATTTAGTACCATTACCCTTGAGTTCGCAGGTTCAAAGGAAGCTCCATGCCGTTTTGAAAAGATTGTGTTTACTCCGGCAGGCTCCTTTGAAGGTCCTATGAAACCATTATCTAAACCCAATACTTTAAATGTCTTTGAATCTTACAAAGAGGTACAGAAAGGAAGAAGGGTATTTTATGATTATGTACATAAGAGACGTCAGTTGGCTGATCAACAACGATCTAAAGAAATAGAGGCACTTAAAGCTGCAAATGATGAATCTGCTATAGGAGACAAATGGCAGAACCAGGGGGTTGGGAAATGGAAACAACGTCAGGAGGAAGTTCGTAAAAACCTGAGTTCTTATTTTGGTGAGTTCCCTGAAAAAACTCCATTAAATGCCAAAATTACTGGTAAAATTGAACATGAAAAATATACCATTGAAAAGGTTATTTTTGAGAGCCAACCGGGATTTTTTGTTACGGCAAACCTTTATGTTCCCAAAAACCGGAAGTTCCCTGTTCCGGGTGTCGTTTTTCCTTTAGGACACAGTGATATTGGTAAGTCAAGAGATAATTACCATATGTCGGGACTTGGATTGGTGCTTAAAGGTTATGTAGTTTTGATCTTTGACCCGATAGGGCAGGGGGAAAGGTCTGAATATATCGATGAGAAAAACGACTGGCTTGTGCATGTAGGTGTCGATCAGCATTGGTACGTTGGAAGACCTGCTTTTTTGGCCAACTGGACTTTATCAGGGTTACGTACATGGGATGGTATAAGAGCGGTTGATTATCTGGTCTCACGCCCTGAGGTGGATGTTAACAAACTTGCTGCTGTTGGCTGTTCCGGTGGAGGCCAAATGGCTTTGCTTATTACAGCTGTCGATGAACGTATTAAGGTTTGTGCTGCATCTCATCCGGGTGGGCCTATGGAAAATGCTTACCTCACCGGAAAACGATTAACCGATAAAGAAATATATAGTCTGATACCTCCACGACCATTACGAATTACTGTTGGCGTTGAATCGGGCGAAGAACCTCGTCATAGAGAATATCTGGAAGATATGCTACCATTCTATGAAGGTTTTAGAGTGGGCAAACAGAC
>DASRQG010000436.1:0-8513 GCA_035645995.1 Mariniphaga sp.
TTAAGCAAACCAAATGTGTTCAATTAATATCTTAAGGCCTATAGCTGCCAATACCATGCCACCAATTAACAACGATTGTCCGCACCTCTTCCCCGAGATGTTTCTTCCCCATAACATTCCGAGCATTGAAGCAAGAAAAGTGATAAGTCCGATGATCAGAACAGGGTATAGAATCGACATTTCAAGTACACCAAAACTTAGCCCGACTGCTAATGCATCGATACTGGTAGCAACCGATAAGCCTAATACAATACGTGGGCTTAGGGAATGTAAACGCGTATTTTCATCCTGATTTTTGCCTTCAACTACCATCTTGTAGCCAATAAAGGCCAATAATGAGAATGCTACCCAATGGTCAAAGCTTCCAATATATTGATGCAGATAGTTGCCCGCATACCATCCTATAACCGGTGAAAGAGCCTGAAAAATTGCAAGTGATGAGGCTATTGGGATAGCCTCTTTGAAAGTGATTTGCTTCTTAATCAACCCACATGAAACCGATACAGCAAATGAATCAAAACTGAGTCCTGTTCCTAAAAGCAGGAAAACAATTAATTGAGAAAATGTCATGGCTATAAAGCTGCAAAATTAAAGTTTTTGGTAATAATTTTATAGAAATTAAAAAGAATTTCTAAAAGTTGTACTCAACCTGTTATAAATCGGATAGATAGTAGTCAAATAAATGGATGACAGAAGAAGAGTTTAAGATAGTAGTGATACCCTTCACCCCGAAGTTATATCCGATGCTGAAAAACTTACTTAAGGATGAGGAGGAGACGCGGGATGCTCTGCAGGAACTTATGTATAAGTTGTGGCTATAAAATTAACAGCAGGACTGATCATGGAATGTTTGTACCGGTTCCTCCGGATGTTCCCTCAGAAGAGCAGGTGAGGTTGATGCTGGATAAAAACCGGGAGCTGACTCCTTCTATTGCTTGTTGCTCCATTCAAAATCGCAGGCTGATAATTTAATTTTTTAATTTCTGATATCCTTTGAACTTTAATGATGTGAGTTTTGTTTATGCTCTAAACGAGAATCATTATCTTTTAAAATTTACTATCAGTGGATACAGAGTTGTTGAGAAATATGCTAAAAGAGAAGAATTTAAAGGTGACACCACAAAGAATGGCTATTTTGGAGGCTATTATGAATGTGAAAAATCACCCTTCAGCTGAAAATGTTGTCGATTACATCCGGAAGAATCATCCCAATATTTCAGTTGCTACAGTTTATAAAGTGTTAGATGTTTTGGTTGAAAACCATTTGATAGGCAGGGTTAAAACTGACAAAGATGTAATGCGTTACGATGCAATTCTCGAGAGTCATCATCATCTTTATTGCAGCGATTCCGATAAAATTGAAGATTATTTCGATGATGATTTAAACCACATATTAAAGGAATATTTTAAAAAGAAGGAAATTCCTAATTTTGAAGTGGAGGATATCAAACTTCAAATCATTGGTCGATACAATACTTAATAACAGATTAATAAAAATAACAAAAAGATGGAAGGTAAATCAGAAAAAAACAGCAAATGTCCTGTAACCGGTGCTACCGGGAAACACAGCTTTGGAGCAGCCGGAAGAACAAATCGTGATTGGTGGCCCAATTCATTACGATTAAGCATTCTGCACCAACATTCTTCTAAGTCGAATCCCATGGGAGAAAACTTTAATTATGCTGAAGAATTTAAAAGTCTTGATCTGCAAGCCGTAAAGGATGATCTGCATAAGCTGATGACTGATTCACAAGAATGGTGGCCGGCTGATTATGGCCATTACGGCCCTTTGTTTATCAGAATGGCGTGGCATAGTGCAGGTACTTATAGGATTGGTGATGGACGCGGTGGAGCAGGAAGAGGGCAACAACGTTTTGCACCTCTGAACAGCTGGCCCGATAATGTTAATCTTGATAAAGCACGAAGATTATTATGGCCTGTGAAGCAAAAATATGGCCGTAAGATATCTTGGGCAGACCTGATGATATTAGCCGGGAATGTTGCACTTGAATCGATGGGATTTAAAACCCTAGGGTTTGCAGGTGGGCGTGAAGATGTTTGGGAGCCTGATGAGGATATTTATTGGGGTTCGGAAGGAAAATGGCTTGAAAACGATGAACGTAAGCTTGATTTGGAAGCAATGGATGATCCGCTTGCTGCCATTCAAATGGGGTTGATTTATGTGAATCCTGAAGGTCCTGATGGAAATCCTGATCCTCTGGCTGCAGCTCGTGATATCCGTAATACGTTTGCCCGCATGGCCATGAACGATGAAGAGACTGTTGCATTGATTGCCGGTGGTCATACTTTCGGGAAGACTCACGGAGCCGGAGATGCTGCTAATGTAGGCCCGGAACCTGAATCTGCACCGCTTGAACAACAGGGTCTGGGGTGGAAGAATTCATTCGGTACAGGTAAAGGTGGTGATACAATAGGTAGTGGACTTGAAGTTACCTGGACTCAAACTCCAGCCAAGTGGAGCTATTATTTTTTTAGCAACTTGTTTAAATATGAATGGGAACTTACTAAGAGTCCTGCTGGTGCATATCAATGGGTAGCAAAAGATTCAGCCAATGAAATGCCTGATGCACATGATTCTTCAAAACGGCATCGGCCTACAATGCTTACTACCGATCTTGCGCTCCGGTTTGATCCTGTCTACGAAAAAATCTCAAGACGTTTCTATGAACGTCCTCTTGAATTTGCAGAAGCGTTTGCAAAAGCCTGGTTCAAATTGACACATCGCGATATGGGGCCGCGTAGCCGCTATCTGGGCCCTGAGGTGCCTAAAGAAGAATTTATATGGGAGGATCCAATTCCTGCTGTCAATCATCCCCTGATTAATGAGAATGATATTTCTGTACTTAAATTAAAGATTCTGGAATCCGGACTAACCATTTCACAGTTGATAACTACAGCATGGGCTTCAGCATCAACTTTCAGAGGTTCAGATAAAAGAGGTGGAGCAAATGGTGCTCGTATAAGGCTGGAGCCTCAACGTAATTGGGAAGTTAATAATCCTCAGCAACTGGCTGTTGTGCTTGAAAAGCTTGAAGCTGTTCAGAAAGAATTCAATGGTGCACAAGCCGATGGTAAAAAGGTTTCACTAGCCGATTTGATTGTTCTTGCAGGTTGCGCTGCAGTTGAAAAAGCTGCCAGGGATGCCGGTTTTGAGGTTATTGTTCCTTTTTCGGCAGGAAGAATGGATGCTTATCAGGAGCAAACTGATGTTGATTCTTTTAAAGTGCTTGAACCAATAGCAGATGGTTTCAGGAATTACCTGAAAAAGAAATATTCTGTTCCAACTGAGGATTTGTTTATCGAACGGTCACAATTGCTCACACTTACTGCTCCTCAACTAACCGTTCTTGTTGGTGGTATGCGCGCACTTAATGCAAATTATAATCAATCCGGCCTTGGTGTTTTAACAAACCGTCCCGGAGTACTATCAAACGACTTTTTTGTAAATCTGCTGGATATGGATACAACCTGGGAGCCTGCTTCTGAGGATAAGGAGGTTTTTGTGGGAATCGATCGCAAAACAGGTGAACAAAAATGGAAAGCAACCAGGGTGGATCTTATTTTCGGTTCTAATTCCGAACTAAGAGCTCTTGCTGAGGTTTATGGAAGTTCCGATGCACAAGAGAAATTTATTCTCGACTTTATCTCTGCATGGAATAAGGTTATGAACCTCGATCGGTTTGATCTTAAACCCCTAAATATTACACCAAAGATTGATCCCCAAGCTTCCCAAAAGATCGCTAAGATTATTAAAGGTGAGGTTGAATCACAAGATAGGCCGGAGTCAAAAGATCAGACTTCGGAAAAGATTGATAAGGTGAACTAATTGAAATTATGTTGTTTGATGGTATAGGCACCTTCTGACAAATAATTTTAATAACATTTTACAATGGCAGGTATGAGGGCAATAGGTTCTTATTGATTCTCATCCTGCTTTTTTTTTAAAAATTATTTTGAATTTTAAATTGTAAGTATAAAGTGCTGAAATATATGACTCATCATATAAAATAGAAGTAAGGGTATTGAAATATTTTAATTACCGATTACTATTCATTTTTCAGTATATAATATAAATAACTAATAGAAAAAACATTTTGGATCCTGTTTGTTTTATATTCGCAATATGGAACAGAAAATCCAGCAAAAAAAATGAATTGGTTTATTTTAATAATTGCAGGACTGTTTGAAGTGCTTTTTGCTTTTTGTTTGGGAAAAGCAAGAGTTACAAGTGGAACAGAAATGATGCTATGGTATCTTGGCTTTTTTTTAGCCTTAAGTATTAGCATGGGATTACTTGTTAAAGCCACCCAAACTCTACCTATCGGAACTGCTTACGCTGTTTGGACCGGTATTGGAGCTGTAGGTTCTGTGTTGGCTGGTATCTTCTTTTTTAAAGAACCCGCTTCCTTTTTAAGGATCTTATTCCTGACAACTTTAATACTTTCGATAATCGGACTCAAAGCAGTTTCATCTTGATTGATAAACTGATTCTGTTAAAATCTTCTTTATTCTTACTGTTTTTTCTATAGACGTGGCCGGAATCACAACTGCAGTTTCGTAAGATAGATATATTTAATTCGAAAGAATTTGGTTATAATGTGAAGCTGAAAAGTGCAGTAATAAAAGTTTTTTGTTTGTACTTCTAAAATCTTCTGTTCATAATTATTAAATTTGATATTGAACTAATAAAAAAGAAAGATGTTCCATAAAACATAACATTTAATAGTAAGGTATTTGACATGATTTTAAAATCTAGTAAATGGATGCATTGAATCTATGCGATAAGAAACAAGCAATTATAATCCGTTGATTGCAGATAAAGAATATAAAGTAGCCGATACACATTAATAGTTTTTAACTTGTTGTCTGGTTGTAGTATAAGATAAAAGTTTTTCCATGATATATTATTCATCTTTTGAGTACAGTTATCTTTGGCTTCCCATTATTGGTTTTACCATTGGATTTTTTGCATCTGTACTTGGTAGTGGTGGTGGATTTTTTTTCCTTCCTGCTCTGATACTACTTTATAAGGTTCCTGCACATGAGGCTGTAGCAACCTCTTTGGCCGCTACCCTGCCCATTTGTATTGTCGGTTCTTTTAGCCATTACCGTGAAAACCATGTTCATTTGAAAGTGGGATTAATTTTTGGTGTAATGGGCATATTAGGCTCAATTGTTGGGGCAGGATTATCAAGCAAAATTTCATCAGCCCATTTAAAAATGGGATTTGGAGCTTATTCGGTAATAATAGCTTTTCAAATGATGGTTAGTAACTGGAAAATAAGAAAAGCAAAAATAAATGGTAATAAAGAAATTGTAATTGATGGCAGGCAGCAATTGGGCAAGGGGACGTATTATGGATTTTTGGCAGGTTTGGTAACCGGAACTTTTGGTACCAGCGGGGCAGCTCCTGTTTTGGCAGGATTATTTTCATTGAGATTTCCACTTAAAGTTATAGCAGGTACATCCTTATTGATAATTACAGTAACAACGATCTCTGCTTTAGGGGCACATTTCCTGTTAGGACAGATAAATCTTACGCTCGTTTTTTTTCTGACATCAGGTGCTGTAATTGGTGCATTAACCGGCCCCCATTATTTAGCCCGCATTAAAACCGAAAAAGCTGAGGGGTCAGTAAGGAATTGGTATGCTATCGGATTGCTGCTGTTTGGAGTTTTACTTTTTTTTAGTAATTATTAAAAAGACAGAATATTATGATATGGACGATTTACCTGGTGATTTTGATATATTTTGTATTAGGTTTCATCGGGTTTTATTTTATCAACCGGAAAAAAGAACATGTTGAAGCACGTAAAAGCTGGTTGAAATATTTCACTTATTTTATAATAATACATATACTGTTTTTTAGTATTGCATTTTTTCCCGCATT
The DNA here is from genome assembly GCA_035645995.1 of Mariniphaga sp. Lineage (GTDB taxonomy): Bacteria > Bacteroidota > Bacteroidia > Bacteroidales > Prolixibacteraceae > Mariniphaga. The sequence continues at coordinate 5,912 of DASRQG010000436.1, forward strand.
ATTCAGAATTATATGTTTGATAATAATTGCCGGAGGATTATATGAAATTATAAAGGTCTATATCAGGTCCGGGAATAATAAACAATTTGTATTTTATATTGCTCTTTTAGTTTATAGCCTTCTGTCAATAGGTTTTTATGTGTTTAGTGGATACAATAAAGGACTCATCCTGTTTTCATTTCTTATAATTTCGATTTTTGATAGTTTTAGTCAGATTATAGGACAAATTTGGGGAAGAAGAAAACTTTTCAGGAAAATAAGTCTGCATAAAACTGTTGAAGGTTTTATCGGTGGAATTTTGGTAGCTGTTGCGAGTGCCTGGCTTTTAGTTGGATTGCTTGCCGGAACTGATTTTATACCTATGCGACTGGCTACAGGCATTGTGTTTTTTGCATTTTTGGGAGATATGATTACTTCTATGTATAAAAGGAAATATGGAGTGAAAGATTTTAGCACCCTTATTCCTGGTCATGGAGGATTCCTCGACAGATTCGATAGTTTAATTGCAGGTGGTGCGTTTGTTGCAATAACTGTTTTATTTTTCAATGGTTAAATGATATAAATATAATCGAGTAGGGTATACTAGTATGGGAAATCAGATTGCACTTACATTTATTTATTTAATTGCTATCATATTATTGTTGGTATTCACTGAGCTTATATATCGACGCTTGGGACTGAAAGGCGAAGTTACCCGTAAGATAGCTCATTTTACTGCTACCCTGTCCACAATTACTTTTCCATATCTATATAGTAGTCATTGGTATGTTTTGATACTGGCACTTATCTTTTTTGTAATTTTATTTATTAGTAAACATGGAACCACTTTAAAATCGATTCATGATATTACCCGAAAATCTATGGGTAGTTATCTTTTACCGATTTCAATTTACCTTACGTTCTACTACGCAATCAGGCTTGAGAACCGATTTTATTATATTCTTCCAATACTTATTCTTGCAATTTCTGATCCGGCTGCCGGTATAATGGGTATTAACATGAAGATATATAATCATAGAATACGGATTTTTGGGCATAAACTCAATAAAACAATTTTAGGATCCTCAACATTTTTTATCTCATCTTTTTTAATAAGCATCATTGCATTGTATTTTAACCGGATGGTTTTTGACGCAAAAACTTTCTGGCTTGCATTGACAATTGCTGTGGTGGGTACTGTGGTTGAAATGTTTAGTTGGAGGGGGAGTGATAATTTGTTTGTCCCGGTGAGTGTCTTGTTAATGCTGGTGCTCTTTCTTTAAGTGCTAAAAATGTTTTTATTGTAAAAATGTAATGTATGAAGATCATAGTTAATAATGAGAATGTACTAAATGTTCCAAATTTTTTAAGTTTTTACAGGTTAATAATTTTTCCTTTGATTTTATTTTTTGCATTAACCGGCAGGGAATCACTTTTCGTGGTGTTTCTGGTAATAAGTTTAATAAGTGATATCCTTGATGGAAGTATAGCCCGCATTTTTAATTTACGTACTAAATTCGGTGCAGCTCTTGATAATTTGGCTGACATTGGAACTTATATACTTGCTCTTTTGGGACTTTTTACATTCAAATGGACCGAAATAAAACCTCATGCGTGGTTCTTATTCATCTTTTTAGCACTTTTTATTATTAGTTATATAATTGCCTTTATTCGATTTGGCAAAATACCGGGATTACATCTCTATGGAGCTGTCACTGCCGGTTACATGCAAGGCATTTTTTTCTTTATTCTTTTTGTGTGGGGGTTTCATGAATGGATGTATTTCCTGGCAGTGGGATGGGGGATTTTAGCCTATACAGAGAAGATTTTTGTGTTGTTGAAACTGGATGATATTAAATTTGATGTGAAAGGATTATATTGGCTCCTCAAGGAGCAGAATCGGCAGAACATCGGTAACAGAAAAGAATTAAAATAAGTTGACCAGTTTTAATTGGATTCTGAAAAGGAGTTGACACCACTTTTTATGGCCATACTTATTCTTGAAATGATAACGTTTTATAGCTTCCGGAGTAAGTCTGAAAGATAATCCTTCCAACATAACTGCCTTGCATGGTATGCATATACCACAGGGTTTGCCCCTAAATGGGCTGTGGCAAAACCAGGTCTTATTCATTACATGTTCAAATCCAAGGTTTTTATAAATATCAATCATCTCTAGCTTTGTGGATTCAAATAATAGGTCGGGAAAATGAAAATTGCCAAAAACCTTTACCAGGTCAGGGTGCGAATGTCTTTGATCCAGAATATAATAAGCATGATGATTTTCATAAACCTTAAGTACCGAGCCATTTTGTATAATACAATTATAAGTATGTCCTAACAGGCTTTTTTCCACTGTAATTTCAATACCTGGAACCAACTTCGAAAAACGGCCCAGCCAATCAAGTTGAATGCCAATCAAATGATTAGCATGAAGTCTTTGATAGGCTTGGGATATTGACTCGTCAGGTTCAATGTCTGAAACATTAAATTTTTTTAGAGGCAATACTGTGCACCTGGTTTCAGGATGTGCTTCTATGTCATTACGTATTTCCGAAATAGCTATGAGCTCTTTGGGTTCTGAACGACGTGTATCTATTAAATAATATGGTTGAATATTAAG
>DASRQG010000437.1:0-2657 GCA_035645995.1 Mariniphaga sp.
AAGCGCTGAAGAATTAGGTAAACCGGTAAAATGGTAAACCGGAACAAAACTGCAAGGTTTGTTATATGTTAAATTTTCGGCCCAGTGAATCATCTGTTCAGTTGAAATTGGTGGATTTAGAAACCAGGAATCAATTTCCTGCCATCCACCATGCTTAATGCCGGAATTAACTATAAACATTCCATGATAATACTTGTGGGTTGAAGACAGGGTTATATAAGCAGGTGCAAGCACATTATACTCAACTAACAGGTCACTGAAAGCTCTGATTGTATAGGGTGGGAAAATTGTATCTAAAAATGACTGCTGTATATACCTGTAATCAATGTCAGCGTAATTGCAGATATCAAAAATACTCATAACATAATTAGCTTCACCTTCAATTATATAACTCCTTGCAACCGCTTCATCGAGTGTCTTAGCACCTCTGGAATAAGCAGTCAAATCATGCCGCTGGTCCTGTAATGCATGGGTTAACTCGTGAACAATAACATACTCTTCAATTTCTAAAAGTGAATTATTATAAACTATATATAGCTTCTCCAGTCCTTCAATGTAAAACCCACCAATATCCTGTTCCAAATGAGATTCATTATCCTCAAAATACTCATCAATTGATGAAACGAAGCCAAAAGCAACATATAATTTAGCCTCCTCAATTATGTAATCATCAATTATTCCGCCGTAAAGTAAAGAATCCATCAGATTTTTTACATCTTTATTCTTCACAGTTTCTACCTGAACATTTCTCGAGAACTTCTCTCCTCTTATCGATTCAACTTCATTAAACAGGTGCTGGAATTGGTCATTAAATGAATCCTGAGGTGAAACAGGGCCTTCATTGCATCTGAAGAGTAATATAAAAACTGAGAATAAGAATACGATTTTTTTCAAAATAATTCTCCATACCAGAAAATTAAGGGGTTAATCTAAAAATCATTATCTCCTCCACCACTTTTAACACATCATGTCTGACAGGCAGGATAATTTTGTAATTGCAGATATTCAGGTAATTAATTACTACAATAATATAACTACTTCCCCCCGCTACTCAGAGGAACTAAAAATCTACTAACGCGGAGACAACTACTGAAGGAGGCAAAGAAACTGTATGAAACTGAAGAGCAAAATCGATTTGAACGTTTGTTTTTTCAATATCTGTATTCAACCCAATACCGACACAAAAAGCATTCCAATTACTTTTAATATAATTTTCATCCTGCTCTCCGCTGAAACTTTTTATTGCTTCCTGTAAATCTCGCCAGCTGAAAGCATAGCCTAAACGCCCCTTTAAATACTCTTTATAAATTGCTATTTCCAAACCTGGTTCAAAATTCAGATAATCAGTTTTACGTTTATTGATATCCAGGGCGATTCTGATGTTTGATAAATGAAGAGGGGCATAAGACATACCAATCTCAAATGTCAGTGGAAGATCATATTTTTCGTCGTCATATGACCATAACAGGAATCCCAGATTTCGAAGGGCCAGCCCGGTGATAAATCGTCCCCGCAATAACTGATACTGCACTCCGGCATCAATTACTGCAGCTGCTGCACTATATGCATTATCTGGTATTCTGATAAGATTGTATATACTTTTTATACTGGTTCCAAAATACAGGTTCTCCAGAACCGGATATGCCCAGGAGATTCCACCTGTAATATACTGTGCACCTGCAGTCTGACCGGTATAATACGGCTCATCATTAACCTCCCTGATAACTTCAATATCACCACTGGTAATAGCAGCAAGAAGGATGGAAAAAACACCATATTTACCGAAAGAACGAGAAACAACTACAGGGCCACCCCAGATATCATCAATTATGTTCCTATAGCCGATTAAAGCCTGATAATGTTTAATTCCAGCAACAGAGGCAGGATTTGCAAGAACCCTGTTATTACCCCCCCCGGGCATACCAACAGAAGCACCGGCCATTGCAACTGAATTTGCATCATAATCAATATTTACAAACGAAAATATGCCGGTTCCTGCATCAGGATGTTGAGCACTAAGAGCGAAAACATAAACAAGCAAAAACAAACTGAATAAACTAATATGCTGCATTATAAAATTTTAACCTACTCCGATTTCAACTGTTCATATTTTATTGAAAAATAATTATTGTCATCTTCTCTGAACTCAATAAATCGTGCAAGTTTCTCTTTTATTGAGTGAAACTGCATATACCATAATTGTGTCTGTAACTGGATTTTTTCGATTCGTGATGATTTTCGGTTAACCTCAGCGACAATCTTTGATATATTTGTCTCCCAATGCAGTTTGGAATATCTTTTTTCTGATATTATTGAATCCGGTTCTTCCTTTAGTTTCTCTGAAAAGAGAGAAACCTGGCCAGTCAAAAGCAAAATAAATTTCTTAAAAGTTAAAGATTTGCCCCAGCTATATGGAAGAGTGTCCATAATTTCGTTTATCTTAAATTTATACTGGTTTTCTTTAATACTAACAATACCTTCAAGAGAATCAGCCCTGGCTGAGGCTATCACCCCTCCAAAAGGAGAATAGAAATCTGCCCGAAATTTTCCGGATCTCTCCCAGATCACGTCTGCATAACCATAGTAACGTTCACCATTTATAGATAATGAGATATCGCCACTGCCCCGTATTTTTTTTGGTGACTCACTGAATTTAA
>DASRQG010000438.1:0-2167 GCA_035645995.1 Mariniphaga sp.
TTGGAGGTACAGGTGCCAGGTTTTTTAATCCTGTCAGACAGGAAGTTCAGGAGTATATATTTAATATGCTTGAGGATCTGGCTGCGTACGACGGGTTGGAGGGTATTATCCTGGACAGAGGACGTTTCGATGGAATGGACAGTGATTTTTCTTCCTATACTAAAGAGAAATTTGAAGAATACCTTGGATATTCAATTCAGAGTTTTCCGGAAGATGTCATTAAACCGGGAACAACTCCTGGTAGTTTGCCTTCGCCATTACCAGAATATTTTAAAAAATGGCTTGAATTTCGTGCTAAAGTAATGCATGATTTTATGGAGAAAGCTGGCAAAAGAGTGAGATCAGTCAATTCAAAAATAAAGTTTGGAGTATATGTAGGAGGTTGGTATTCTACTTATTATGATGTTGGTGTGAATTGGGCAAGTCCTGATTACAACACTGCCTCAGATTATCCATCGTGGGCTACATCTGAGTATAAAAAATATGGGTATGCTGATATAATGGATGTGATTCTTATTGGGGCTTATGCTGCTCCAACCAGGATATTTGGAACATCGGAATGGACGGTGCAAGGGTTTTGCTCAAGTGCAATGAATAAAATAAAAGGTGATGCTGTTGTTATTGGTGGGCCTGATGTTGGAAATGGAGCCTGGGCTACAACGGGTATTGAAGTAACTAATAATGCTATTAAGGAATCAGTGGGAGCTGTATTAGATGTATGTGATGGATATTTTCTTTTTGATATGATTCATTTGAAAAACAAAAATCAATGGGGTATAGTAAAAGAAGGTGTAAAACAAGCTATTCCCGAAACTGACAATTAACTTCCATTGGCTAGTTGATGTCAATGTTTAGATATAAGTTTTTTACATAGAATCTGGTTTCGAATTCTATAAAATCACAATGCATATATCAAACTTAGAAATTTATTTTTATAATCATAATGAGGTAAATTGTTTAGAATGAATAAACTGTTATTAATGATAATAGGGATATATGGCTTCATTATTTTGGGCTGTAATAGTCAACAGGCAGGAAAAGAGCCAGACAAACAAGTTTTTATGTGGTTTGATTGTGAAGCGAATTATGAACGGCTAAGTATTCCTGATTCAATCACTTATTATTTAAAAAGAGTTGCAGAAATTGGTGTCACAGATGTAGTAGTAGATATTAAATCTATTATGGGTGAGACTCTCTATGATAGTAAATATGCTCCTTTCATGGGTGAATGGAAAGGCATAAAAAGAAGTAGTGATTATGATATGTTAGAAATATTCATTACAGAAGCTGAGAAACTGGATTTAGGGGTTCATGCGTCAATGAATGTATTTAGTGGAGGACATAATTATTATAACCGGGGTATTATTTATGGAGAACATCCCGAATGGCAGTCGACCAATTATTGGTGTGATTCCATAATGCCAATTTCTGAAATGAAATTGAATTATAATGGCATGCTAAATCCCGCGCATCCAGAGGTCAGACAATACCAGTTAAGAATAATTAAAGAAGTAGTACTAAAATATCCGAAACTTAAAAGTTTGGTTCTGGATAGAGTAAGATATGATGGAATATCCTCTGATTTCAGTCCTTTGTCAAAAAAAGCTTTTGAAAACTTCGCCGGTATTATAGTTGAGAATTTTCCGGATGATATAATATACTGGGACAAGAACACTACTGGTGATTGTGAATGGAAACCGGGAAAACATTTTAACAAATGGATTGAGTGGAGAGCTTCTATCGTTTATCAATTTATGGAGGATGCACGGGAAATTGCTAAAAGGGCCAATCCTGATATCTCATTTGGAAGCTATACCGGTGCATGGTATCCTGTTTATTATGAGTTAGGAGTAAATTGGGCCAGTAAAACTTATGATCCTTCAAGAACTTATGATTGGGCAACTGCAGGTTATAAAAATTATGGATATGCCGAACTTCTTGATTTATATATGTCAGGACTCTATTTTTATGAAGTAACTATTGATGAGGTTGAAAAACTAAATGAAGTCTTAGTTGAACAAAGGAGTGAGGCAGGAATGGGCGAAGGGAAAGACTACTGGTATTCAGTTGAAGGTAGCTCAAGATTAGCAAAAGAAGTTATTAATGGGGCAGTACCCATAACCGGAAGTTTATACGTTAAGCAGTATGGGAATAATAAAGATCAGTT
>DASRQG010000439.1:0-2893 GCA_035645995.1 Mariniphaga sp.
ATAAAAAACTCGTTAAAATATTGACAAAGGATTTAGCCGAGCTGGAAGAGCTTATTGCAGAGATTAAAACGAGAAAGCACTTCGAATTGTATGAGATGGAATTTGTTCATACCAGGGTTAAAGGTGTTTTGCACATGATGCAATTGCTTAATACAAGCACTGATCAGGTTTTACCCCCTGCTCCTGATGATAATATTAAATTGGAAGAATTGAAAGAAAATGTAGAAAAAGTGTCTGAATTGACATCCGACATAAAACCCGTAACAAATATTGAAGTAGAAGAAAATAAAGAAGATAAAGAAAAGCCGCTTCCTGGTATTATTCCCGAACCGGAGAAAAAACAGGAGGAACCAAAGAAACCCGATGAATCTCCAGTGCCGGGTATAGTGCCACAGCCTCCAAAGGAGAGCGACGATAAGCAGGAGGAGGAACGTAATCTGGCTTCACCCATTAATGTCGATGAAAGTTCTGATGATGATTTGGTACTCGAAGATATTCCCGAAAAAGTTGAAGTTAATTCCAGGCTTGGAGATAGTTTCCTTAAGAATCGTTCTGTCAATGATTTAATCTCAGGCAAAGTTAAGCATGATTATAAGTTTTCTAACCGACCAGTGCCTACCATTCAGTCGGCGATCGGAATAAACGACCGTTTTCAGTATATCCGTGAATTATTTAACGGAGATAATAAGAAATATCTGGAAACAGTTAAAACGCTCGATTCTATGGATAACATTAAACAGGCAGTAGAATACCTCCGCAACAACTTCAAATGGAAGAAGAATGATACCAGCCTTAAGTTTGTTGATCTGGTGAAGCGAAGGTTCCAGAATACTTCATCTGTCGATTGAAAATATGGGTATGCCTTTTATGATGTTACCGTTATGCTTAAATTAAATTTAATATGAATGACCGGGGCAAATTAATTCTGGTTCCTACACCAATTGGTAATCTTGATGATATTACGCTTCGTGCGATCGATGTTCTTAAAAATGCAGATATTATTCTTGCAGAAGATACACGCGTATCGGCTGTACTTCTGAAACATTTGCTTATCGAAAAAAAACCTGTACCTCATCATAAATTTAATGAACACAAAACACTTGGGGGAATTGTTGGGCGACTTAAGGAAGGTAATATAGTTGCACTAATTTCTGATGCCGGTACTCCGGCTATTTCAGATCCTGGATTCTTACTTGTAAGAGCTTGTGTGGAAAATAATATTACTGTTGAATGCCTGCCCGGACCTACTGCTCTTATACCTGCACTTGCAGTCTCCGGTTTACCATCTGACAGGTTCATTTTTGAAGGTTTCCTTCCTCAGAAAAAAGGTCGTCAAAAAAGAATTCTTCAGTTGAGCACCGAAACCCGTACAATTGTGTTTTATGAATCTCCTCACAGACTGATTAAAACGCTTTTTCAGCTGGGAGAAGTGTTGGGAGAAAGCCGGCAGGCTTGTGTTTGTCGTGAATTGACAAAAATGTTCGAAGAAATTAAACGCGGTACCCTTCATGAATTACATCAATATTATTCTGAACATTCTCCTAAAGGTGAAATAGTATTGATTGTGGAAGGTAAATCAAAAAAGGAACCTTCACCCGAGGATTATGAAGATAAAGAGGAGTAAGGAACTGATGTCTTTTATGTTTAATTTTTAATTTTTTTGATAAACCTTATTTTTTAGTAGTACCGTTGTTTGTGAAACCAAAAAAGAAATATACTCATCTGTTTTTCGATCTTGACAATACCCTTTGGAATTTTGATGAAAACTCTTATTGTGCAATGCAGGAATCTTTTTCCTATTTTAAACTGCATTCCGGTAAATATACTTTTAATCAGTTTTTTGATGTTTTCAGTGAAAATAACAAGTTGTTGTGGGATGATTACCGAAAAGGGATTGTTCAGAAGAAAGATCTGATTCGTCTCAGGTTTCAGCAAACTTTCGATAAATTTTGCATTACAGATATTGATGCAGTCGAAATGAACGATCATTATCTGGGTGAAATGCCTAAACAAAAGCGATTAATGCCGGGAGCTAAAATGCTTCTGGATTATTTGAAGGCAAAAGGTTATGCAATGTTTATCATTACGAATGGGTTCTCAGAGGTACAGCATAAAAAAATGGAGGCTGCCGGAATCATACAATATTTTAAAAAGGTGTTTGTTTCTGAAGTAGTAAAAGCTCCAAAACCCGCCAGACAAATATTTGAGTATGCATTGAAATCAGCAAATGCCCCAAAAATTTCCAGTCTGATGATCGGTGATGACTACTATGCTGATATTGCAGGTGCTTTAAGTTTCGGTATTGATGCAGCATTCCTTAATGGAGTTAAAAATCTTGATTCACCCGAGCCTATAGGTAATGGAAATTCCCAAAATCGTCTTTACAATATTCATGAATTGCAGTATCTAACCCGAATTTTATGATCGTGTTTCTGATTTTATAATTCTTCTTTCGTCTAAAAAATCACCAATTTTTCGCATATCCTCCTCCATGCCATCTCCAGTTCCACACCAGTGTCAACTGGACTTGGACTGGACTTGGACTGGAGCATGTAAGGGATTTCTCTTATTTATTGATGTTTTATAGAAGTTATTCTATAAAAGTAAAATGAACTTATGATATAATTATTTGGGTAAATGATCATAGCTTTTGCCCGGTTGCTCAGAAACATTGAATGCTCTATGTTGGAGATAAGACAAAGTGGAAGAAATTTGCCTTCGGTTTAAAGGCAAGGTATACAATGCGATTATCACACAGGGAAGCAAATTATGCTGATGTTATTGCTTTTGCTAATCAATCTTTTGCCACGGCAACTGAACAAGCTCAATTTGATTATAACGGGAACAGTACAATTAGTCCTTTCAATAAATTTGATAGTGATCGTGATTATTT
>DASRQG010000440.1:0-3960 GCA_035645995.1 Mariniphaga sp.
ATCATATCGATCTACATCCAAGCAGCGATGGAGACAACTACATTGATTTTGGATCTTTGCCTTTTCAAACTCCTTTAGGTTCTTTATTACCTCAAAGGATGAACAACTTGTTAGCGGCTAATAAAAATATTGGTACTACTCATATAACCAACGGCTGTTACAGGCTGCATCCGGTGGAATGGAGCATCGGTGAAGCTGTTGGATCTTTAATTGCTTTTGCAAGGAATAAAAAGGTGCCACCTCGTGCTGTAAGGGAGCGAAAAGACTTGCTGAGTGAGTTCCAGAACTGGATTAGGAATCAAGGTATTGAAACGCATTGGCCCTCATAGATTTTTAATTTAAAAAACTTTTCTTGTTCCTTAATCTTGAAAATGCGACATTTCATCTGTATATTTTCGTTTCTGTTGTTCATGGCAATTAGTTCAGATATAATTGGGCAACAACGAGTGTGTGTAATCAATAAAGGGATTGGTGGTAATAATTCCTTTGATTTGTTGAGGAGAGTTCATCGTGACGTTCTGGAATTAAAACCTGACCTGGTGATAGTTTTAGTTGGTACTAACGATTTGATGAATACCAAAAAAATGGTATCGGCAGACCAATTTATTCAGAATCTTGAACAGCTTATTGACACCCTTACGTTTCATGATATGGAAGTAGTAGTTGTTAGTCCTCCTCCGGTGGATGAAGTGTATTTGTTTGAACGGCATGATTCAACGATGTTTAATATGCCACCTAACACTATACTGAGCCATGCAGCTGCTGCCATTAAGGAATTGAGCCAGAGGAAAGGGTACTTGTTTGTGGATTTATTTCATGACCTTAATTCCAAGGGAATACCTGATCATAATAAGGATGAAATAATTGTAAATATCACAAACAGTGGAAAGAATGATGGTGTACATCTTACAAAAACAGGTAACGTGTTATTAGCTCAATTAATATTTAATACAATCAATGAAAAATATGGCTCATTAAAAGGTAAGAGGATTGTATGCTTTGGCGATTCTCTCACTTTTGGTGCTTTTATGGAAGGAGAGGGAACAACAAATGGAAATACATATCCTGCTGTTTTGAAAAAATTAATCCGGTCACATGAAGGATATTAAAATATAATATATTAATCTAAAGAATAATGATCAAAACCAAATTTTTTTGCGGACCAGAATACAAACAAAAAAAGAGTACGAACTTCCCAACAGTCCGATCCACTTATAAATTTTTAATATTTGTAATGATATTAAATCTTGCAGGATTATCAGGTTGTAAAGCGACAAGGGATCCGGTTTATATTTTTGGTGATGAAAAGAATGATCTGGTTCAGATATTACAACAGCATAATATTTCTTTTATTTTGTATGACGATGTTATGGAAATGGTGGGAGCTGTTCCTCATGGCGGAGGCGTAATGGTGCTGGCAGATCATTATCCAAATCAAAAAGTTGATTTGGATCAAAACTTTTATACGACAATTCAGACAAAGGAGGTTCGGGCATATGTTGAATTTCCTTCAGTAGTATCTTCTGTTGAAACCGGAGCAATTCAGCAGGCAAAAAAAGAACGCGCTGTTGTTAATTCCTCAATGTTTAACGGGTTTCCTGATAGTTTGACAATATTAGGGATTAATGGACTTCATTATTTGGATGTTAATCCGGGAAATGGAAGGATGCATATTGTAGCTGCAAAAGTTGCAGGATTTGATTCCGCCATTTATGGTTTACCTGACAATTATGTCCCACTTCTCTACGAAGCAGATAAGAATGTGCTTGTTTCAACAACTAATTTAAGCAGGTTTGTACTTGGTCGGTATGCACCTGCAAAGGAATGGGGTGCAATATGGGTAAACATATTGAACCATGTAAATCCTGAATTAGCTTTAGATGAAGTGAGTTGGAACCCTGTGGTGGGAACTACTTACGGTAAGGAGGAATCTTTGCCTGAAGATGTACAACGGACTAGTGTTTATCGCGGGGTGGAATGGTATAAGAATGCAAGAATGGTAGCCCATGGATCGTATGAAGACACTGTGGCTAAAATGGCTGAATCTAATAATTTTAAATTAAGCTATGATCCGGTAATTCCAATTGGTGATGGTAGTTATGGATTGTATGAGTGTATATTTTCAGAAATTGATGAAAATGGGAATCAACCCATTAATGTAGTTAAAAGGGGTGATTGTATCAGTGAAGCATCGATGGCTTTTGCACTTGCAGGGAGGATATTTGATAATAAAGAATATCTGAATATCGCTACTAATCTATTGGATTTTTACCTGAAAACATCGATCGCCACTAAAAAAGAATATGGAGATCCTTCACATGGAGCTTATGGGCTTATTCCATGGGGTATAAGTAATGATGCCTGGTTTAAAGCCAGTTATGGTGATGATAATGCAAGGTTTTTATTAGCAGCCTGGGTTACAGCAGCGATCACGGGGAATAACGATTGGGATGAAACAATGATGAAGTCGTTGATCGCATTGTTACGAACCACCGGACAGAATGGTTTCAGAGGGAGCAGGATTGATCTTCAGAATTTTGAAAAAAACGGATGGAGGTTTTACTATGAAGGTGATATCATTAATCCCGCACCACATTTTGAGTGTTATCTGTGGGCATGTTATCTGTGGGCATATGATAAGACAGGGGATGAACTGTTTTTAGACAGGGCTAAAAAGGGAATAACAAAGATGATGGAATTCTATCCGGATGGATGGAGGTGGACCAATGGCCTGGCGCAAGAGAGGGCACGTATGATTTTACCTTTATCGTGGCTTGTACGTGTTGAAGATATTCCTGAGAACAGGAATCTTTTAATGACAGTAGTAGATGATTTTCTTGAATTACAGGCTGAATGTGGTGCCATTCGGGAAGAACTAGGTTCTATTGAAATGGGTCGATATCCACCACCTCAATCCAATGAGGCGTATGGTACAACAGAAGCTTCATTGATTGCACAGAATGGAGATCCTGTCAGCGATTTGCTCTACACTACAAATTTTGCTTTTTTAGGATTGCATGAAGCAGTATATGCAACCGGTGATGAACGTATCAGAGAAGCAACAGATAAGCTTGCAGAGTTTTTGGTAAGGATACAGGTGAAATCTGAATCACATCCTGAACTTGATGGTGGCTGGATGCGTGCTTTCGATTATGAAAGATTTGAGCATTGGGGATCAAATGCGGATCACGGATGGGGTGCATGGGCTATTGAGACCGGCTGGACGCAAGGTTGGATTGCCTCAATTCTTGCACTGCGGGAGCTGGATGTTTCCATATGGGATCTGACAAAAAATTCGGAAATTTCCAAATACCATCCGGAGCTTAGGAAAGAGTTGTTGCCTGATGGTATTTAATAAAATGATCAAAATTTAAGAATGAAGAATAAAGAATCAAATCTTCGAATTGAACAGAAAAAGCAATCATTTCTGTTGTGGAAAATATGTTTTGTCGCATCTCTGGGGGGCGTACTTTTTGGTTTCGACACAGCTGTTATATCCGGTACATTTGGTATGGTGGAAACGCAGTTTGGTTTATCGAAAATAGAGGTAGGCTGGTTTGGAAGTTCAGCATTGATAGGTGCGATTGCCGGTGCTTTTTCAGCGGGAGTTCTCAGTGATCGATTTGGCAGGAAACCCATACTTATACTAGCGGCCTCCCTGTTTTTTCTATCTGCACTTTATTCTGCAATCCCGCCTGACTTTACATGGCTTATAGCTGCCCGGTTGGTTGGTGGGCTGGGAGTAGGGATTGCCTCGGTACTTTCACCAATGTATATTTCTGAATTTGCACCAGCCGGTATTCGCGGTCGTCTGGTTGCACTTTATCAATTGGCCATTGTTATAGGAATTCTGCTTGCTTACTTTTCAAATACAATGCTACTGCAATATTCGACATCAGCAGAAGCCATTGTGTCGGATGGATGGCTGCATAAAATTTTTAAAGCTGAAATATGGAGAGG
>DASRQG010000441.1:0-6778 GCA_035645995.1 Mariniphaga sp.
CCGATTGTAATAAAAAAGGAGGTAGAAATGAAGGTTTCTGATTTAGTTGAAAAGTACAAATTGAAAGTTTTTGCCGGACATGATGGTCTGAATAAAGAAGTTGGCGGAGGTTATGTTTCCGACCTTTTGAGCGATGTAATGGGGAATGCTGCTGAAAATGATGTATGGATTACCCTGCAGACACATCAAAATGTAATTGCTATAGCATCCTTAAAAGATCTTGCTGCTGTAGTGCTGGTTAAAAATCTGGAACCGGATATTGATACATTGCAACACAGCAATTTGGAGGGAATTCCGTTACTTGGAACATCACTAACTACTTTTGAAATGGCTGGCAGGTTGTTTATCGATTTGACAAAGTAGATTTTAAATTATTTGCAACCTTAAAATCTGATGAATGAAAAAGTTCAGAGCAGATATACACATCCATACACTTCTATCGCCCTGTGCCAGCCTTGAAATGACACCCCGGAGAATTGTTCAAAAAGCAAAGGCAGGCGGGATCAACATTATAGGCATAACCGATCATAATTCAACCAAAAATGCTTTGCTTGTAAAAAAGATTGCTGAAGATGCAGGCATTTTTACCCTCACTGGTGCTGAGATTACTACACGCGAAGAAGTTCATTGTTTGGTTTTCTTTGAATATCCCGGGGAGTTGATGACATTCCAGAAGTTTATCGACGAACATATAACCTATATTCCCAATAAGGGTGGTTTTTTTGGTGATCAACCGGTCATTGATGCGAATGAAAATATTGTGGAGCTGGTACCTTATTATCTTCCTGCAGCTTTGAAAGCAGGAATTACTGAAACTCAACAGCAGGTAGAGAAATTGAACGGACTTTTTATTCCGGCTCACATCGACCGGCAGGCAAATGGTATTATTGCTCAATTGGGATTCATCCCATCCAACCTCAAATTCGATGCTTTGGGAATTTCATCAGCGGTTTCTGAAAAATATGTTGTAGAACAATATGTTATACAATATAAAACCACAATTATTCGCAATTCGGATGCCCATTATCTGAAACAAATTGGCGACATTTATACCGTATTTCTAATGGAAGACGTAAGTTTTTCGGAAATAAGGAAAGCTTTGAACCGACAGGATAATCGATATTGTGAGCTGGTATGAAATGAGCATGGTGTAGAAAGTGCATAAAGGGATAATTAAACCACCTGCCAATTAAATTCAGTTCGCACTAAATAATTATATCGTATGAAAACCATTTCGGACCATGTGCTTGATATAGCACAAAATGCATTGGAAGCTAAAGCAACATTGATTGATATCATAGTTAATGAAAATAAAATTGATGATTTTTATATGCTGAGTATTAAAGACAATGGTTGTGGAATGAATGAAAAGATCCTGCAGTTGGCAGAAAATCCATTTTTCACTACACGGACGTCGCGAAAGGTAGGGTTAGGCATACCTTTACTAAAGCAGAATGCCACGGCTGCAAAAGGTACCTTCAGGTTAGATTCGGATGAGGGTAAGGGAACCAGCATCAAGGCTGTATTTCAGTGGTCACATATTGACCGGCCACCAACCGGAGATATCTGGAATACCATTTTTCTATTGATGGCCGGAAATCCTGCAATTCATTTTAAATATACTCATACAACTGATAAAGGTACTTTTGCAATCGATTCAGTTGAACTTGGTTCTTTGCTTGAGGGAATATCAATTCGGCAGGGAGAAATTAAAAAAGCTTTCATAGAGCTTATCAAAAACAATTTGGAAGACATAAAAGCAAGTAAATAACATAACGGTTCGAACCATGACAAAAATTAAAACATTAGCCGACCTTATAAAAATCAGGGAAGAAGTACAATCAAAAATTAAGTTGAGGGAAAGCAGCAATCAGCCTGAACAGGTTGTGCAGATAAAGGTTGGAATGGCTACCTGTGGCATTGCTTCAGGTGCAAAAGAAACTATGAAATATTTTATAGATGAACTTGAACAGCAGGCCATTGATGCTATTGTAACTCAAACAGGCTGTATGGGTTACTGTTATGCCGAGCCCACTGTTGAAATTACGCTTCCGGGAAGAGAGCCTGTGGTTTTTGGTTATGTAAATAAGGAAAAAGCAGATGAAATTATTGAGGTTTATATAAAGCGCGGTGAACTTGTTGATGGTATCATCCCGTTAAGTTTTAAGTCGATCGACGATTGACGAACCATTCAAACTAAATATTATGGCCAAATATAGAATGCAGTTACTGTTATGCGGTGGCACCGGATGTAGGGCAGCTGAAAGTGATGAATTAAAACGATCGTTAGAATATTGGATTGATGAGGTTGGAATGGAAGATGATGCTCAGGTTGTGCTTACAGGTTGTTTTGGCTTTTGTGAAAAGGGGCCCATACTGAAAATACTTCCTGACAATACTTTTTATGTAGGTGTAACACCTGTTGATGCTGAGGAACTTGTTAAAGAACATCTTGTTAAGGGGAGAGTGGTTTCACGACTCCTGTTTCACGATCCGGTTACAAAAAAAGAGGTCAGCCAGTCAGGCGACATGAATTTTTATAAGAAACAACTGCGGATTGCCCTACGCAATTGTGGATTTATTAACCCGGAGAACATTCAGGAATATATTTCACGTGATGGATATTTTGCACTTGGAAAATGTCTTACACAACTGTCACCCAAAGAAGTAATCGATGAGGTAGTAAAATCCGGCCTGCGAGGCCGTGGAGGTGGCGGCTTTCCTACAGGATTAAAATGGGAAATAACACGAAATTCGGAAGCTGATCAGAAATATGTAGTTTGTAATGCCGATGAAGGGGATCCGGGAGCTTTCATGGACCGTTCTATACTTGAAGGAGATCCTCATTCTGTAATTGAAGCAATGGCTATATGCGGTTACTGTATCGGAGCCAACAAAGGGTTGGTTTATATCCGTGCGGAGTATCCACTTGCCATTGAACGTCTTAAAATTGCCTTGCAACAGGCTCGCGAGTATGGACTGCTGGGTGAGGATATTCTCGGAACAGGATTTAGTTTTAATATAGAAATTCGTTTGGGAGCAGGTGCCTTTGTATGCGGAGAGGAAACAGCTTTAATTCATTCAATGGAAGGTTTACGCGGTGAACCTACCTTTAAGCCTCCTTTCCCTTCTGTTTCGGGTTATATGGGCAAACCTACCAATGTGAATAATGTGGAGACATTTGCCAACATTCCGGTAATAATTAATAAAGGTGCACAATGGTTTAGCAGTATAGGTACGGCCAAATCTAAGGGCACAAAAGTATTTGCTCTGGCAGGTAAAATAAATAATGTGGGGCTTATTGAAGTACCAATGGGAACTACACTTCGTGAAGTGATTTATGATATTGGAGGTGGAATCAGGGGAGGTAAAAAATTTAAGGCGGTACAAACAGGAGGCCCTTCAGGAGGCTGCCTGACTGCAGCTTTTCTGGACACTCCTATCGATTACGACAACTTAGTGGCCGCTGGCTCAATGATGGGATCAGGAGGTATGATAGTTATGGATGAAGATGACTGTATGGTTTCCATCGCAAAATTCTATCTTGAGTTTACCCTCGAAGAATCATGCGGGAAGTGTTCTCCGTGCCGAATCGGGAACAAACGGTTGCATGAAATTCTTGAAAAAATTACCAGTGGCAATGGTGAGATTGTCGATATAGAAAGACTTAAACTGCTGAGCAACGTTATAAAAGATACTTCATTATGTGGATTGGGACAGACATCTCCAAACCCCGTTTTATCTACTATTTTGAATTTCGAAGATGAATATATGGCTCATGTTGTTGATCGAAGATGTCCGGCAGGAAAATGTAAAGATTTACTGAAGTATGAGATTATTGAAGATTTATGTACAGGTTGTACTTTGTGCTTTCGTAATTGTCCTGTTGGTGCAATTACAGGTGAACGGCGTCAACCTCATTTTATTGACCAGGCGCTTTGCACCCATTGCGGGATTTGTTTCGAGAAATGTAAATTTAATGCAATAAGACTGACCTAAATATTTAATGATGGATACAATTCAACTGACAATAGATAATAAGAGGGTAGTGGTTAAAAAAGGGATTACCATTCTGGAAGCAGCACGAGGAATGGGAATTCATATACCAACCTTATGTCACATGAAACTTGATGATCTGAATATTGAGAACAAACCCGGTGGTTGCCGTATCTGTGTGGTCGAAGTGAAAGGACGCAGAAATCTCGCTCCAGCTTGTTGCACTGAAGTGGCCGATTGTATGGAAGTGAATACCCACTCCATACGGGTTATTAATGCACGGCAAACTGTTTTAGAGTTAATATTATCGGATCATCCTTCCGACTGCCTGATTTGTGTTAAGTCGGGGAAATGTGAACTTCAGGACATGGCCCATCATCTTGGAATTCGTGAAATTCATTATAAAGGGGAACAGTCGACCTATCGTGAAGATACCTCTCCGGCAATCATCCGTGATGTTGATAAATGCATTATGTGCCGTCGCTGTGAGATGATGTGTAACGAAGTGCAGACTGTAGGCGTACTGTCTGCAATTAACCGAGGCTTTAATGCTGTCGTCTCTCCGGCTTTCGAAATGAACCTCGACCACTCGGTGTGCACCTATTGCGGACAATGTGTTGCTGTCTGTCCTACCGGTGCCTTGACCGAAGTGGATCAGACCGGGCAGGTAATACGAGCACTGTCAGATGCCTCAAAAACAGTAATTGTGCAAACAGCACCGGCTGTACGTGCAGCACTTGGTGAAGAGTTCGGCCTTGAACCGGGTACACTCGTGACCGGAAAACTGGTTGCAGCACTTCGCAGATTGGGTTTCGATTACGTGTTTGATACTGATTTTGCTGCGGATCTTACCATTATGGAGGAAGGAACAGAGATGCTCAACCGGTTGTCAAGGTTTCTTGAGGGGGATGAAACTGTTAAATTACCTATCCTTACTTCATGCTGTCCGGCATGGGTAAAGTTTTTCGAACATCAATTCCCGCAATTAATGGACATACCATCAACTGCCCGGTCACCGCAGCAGATGTTTGGCAGCATTGCCAAAAGCTATTTTGCCGGTAAGCTGAATGTTAAACGTGAGGATCTTGTAGTGGTGTCAATAATGCCTTGCGTAGCTAAGAAGTATGAATGCGGAAGAGATGAGTTTAAGGTAAATGGAAATCCTGATGTGGACTACGCCATCACTACACGTGAGCTGGCAGGTCTTATAAAACTTGCCAACATTAACTTCAACAGGCTTCCCAACGAGGAATTTGATATGCCACTTGGAGAATCTACCGGAGCTGGTGTAATTTTCGGGACTACCGGTGGTGTAATTGAAGCGGCTGTTCGTACAGCGTATGAGCTATATACCAAAAAGCCGTTGCCAAAGATCGACTTTAATGAATTGCGGGGAATGGATGGTATTCGTCAGGCTACCATCGACTTTGCCGGCTTTCCCCTGAATATCGGCATAGCACATGGGTTGGGAAACGCACGGCGTCTGCTTGAGAAAATTGAATCGGGCGAAAGTAAATTCCATGCCATCGAAATTATGAGTTGTCCGGGAGGATGTATTGGTGGTGGAGGACAGCCCTACCATCATGGCAATGTTGAAATACTTAAGAAGCGACAAATGGCCATTTATCAGGAAGACAGCAATAAGAAAATTCGCAAATCGCACGAAAATCCATATATCATAAAGCTTTATGAAGAATTTCTTGGTGCACCCATGAGTGAAAGATCGCATCATTTGTTGCATACACAGTATTTCGACCGCACCTGAGGGGTTTTGTTGTAACATTAAAAGTTAGCGTTATGCCTAAAATAAAACTTGCAGAAAATACGATCCAGACAATCAAGGATGTCTGTGCTGAATATAACCATAATGTTGGAGAACTGATACATGTACTGCATAAAGTACAGCATAAGCTGGGTTATCTTCCTGCGGAGGTGCAGGAGGTCATTGCTAAAGAACTAAATACATCTGTAGCCAAAGTGTATGGAGTGGTAACATTCTATAGCTTCTTTACGATGATTCCACGCGGTGAACATCCCATTTCTATTTGTATGGGAACAGCTTGTTATGTGCGGGGGGCCGAACAGGTGCTGAATGAATTTAAACGACAGCTGAAGGTAGAGGTGGGAGAATCTACCGGTGACGGAAAGTTCTCATTGAATTGTTTACGTTGTGTAGGTGCATGCGGGTTGGCACCGGTGGTAATGGTAGGGGAGAAGGTATATGGCCGCGTATCACCGTCGCAGGTTAAAAAAATTATTGGTGAATTTCGGGAAGCCAATATTACTGAGCCGGCTTCAGGTTTAACCTGATGCAAGCACCTGGTAAGGTATGAAGAAATGTACTTTTTTCATGATAATAAAGTACCAAAAATCTAGGCTGCGGCCGCTTCGCACGAAAAAGAACTTCGATGATTGGATTTCCAGGTTCTATAGTAAGGTTCATTGTTGTAACAGATTGCTTCTCCGACCCGGCTTTAATGGTCTATTCCTTTGTTGAAGGTCATTTTTTAATCCATTGAATTAGCATTGTTGAAGGAGGGTCGGATCGCAATGACGATAAGGCCGTAGCCTCGGTCAGACAGAAAAAATTTTTACACTGTCTTCACTTTGTTTTTCGGCTCACCGGCTGAGGCCGATCCTAAGGATGTAGGTTAGTGGTGTGCGATAGCATGTTGTGGCCGGTCTCCAGAATTATGTTTCATAGCCATCATCCGAAGGAACTTATAACCCCGGTCTTTTAAGCCGGTTAATGTACTTTTCTCTTGACAGAAAAGTACCAAAA
>DASRQG010000442.1:0-11232 GCA_035645995.1 Mariniphaga sp.
AAATCGGAAACAGGCCCCCTAAAAGAAAAGGTTACATCACTCCGGCTCAATAATGGAGACAGTGCCATTATCGAAAAAGAAAATGGGATAAAACTAATAATTAGCTATTCAGATAAACGGGCCATAAAAGATAAGAAAACCCGGGAAAGAGGATTGCAAAAGCTGGAAAAGAAAGTTAAAGCAGGAAAGCTTACCAAAGCCAGCATTAACAACAGGGGTTACAATAAATATCTGAAATTAGATGGACAAATAACTGTAAGCATTGATAGGGACAAGTTCAATGATGATAGCAAATGGGATGGTCTCAAAGGTTATCTTACAAACACTAATCTTTCAAAAGAACAGATCATTGAAAACTACGGGCACTTATGGAAAATCGAAAAGGCGTTCCGCATTTCAAAGCATGATCTAAAAATTAGGCCGATCTATCATAGAGTTAAACGGCGTATCGAGGCTCATATTTGCATTGCATTTGTTGCATATAAAGTTTACAAGGAGCTTGAAAGACAACTCAAACTAAAAAGGGTGCGAATGACTCCTGAACAGGCAATAGAAATAGCAAAAACGATTTATTCAGTAAAGGTAGTTACTCCAAAACAGAAACATGTTCTCAGCAAAACAATATTAGTTACTGATGAACAAAAGCTACTCGCTGAAATATTTGAATTCTAAATTTGGGTGTCCCAGCGACGAAGACAGGAGAAAGCATTCGAGGATTTAAACGCTATTAATAGCATTTAAATATTAGCATAAAATCAACATGAAAAAAGGGTTGCATTTATTGTAACCCTTTTTTATTTATCCTAAGTGAAGGAAAATCATTTTTCACTGAATCAATAAATAAACCAATTTATTAGGAATGTATCATTCGACATTTGATTAAGATATCAATAAATAAAAGGGGTTCAAAAATTTGACTCCCCTTTTATTAATCATTATTTACTCAAATCTTTTATTCTAATATTTCTAAACTTCAATTCGGATCCATGCCCAAGGAATCCTATGTATCCAGAATCATTTTTGAGTCCTGGATGATCTCTGCCATCGAGCGTACCATTTTTACTAGCTTCGGCAATATCACCGTCAACAATAACGGTTCCATTCAAAATTACCTTAACTTTTGACCCCTGAACGACTACTTCCTGGTAGTTCCATTCTCCAACAGGTTTTAAATATCCTCTTTTTGCCGGAATAACACCATAAACCGAACCATGATATTGATATTCCTTAAGGTTGGCATAAATAGGCGCTGTATTGTCTAATATCTGTAGTTCAGTCCCATGGTAGGCAGCATCGCCGGTAAGTGGTGTTCTGATTCCCAAACCGTTATTAGCACCTGGTGTAAGCTGGAATTCAAACCTGAATATAAAATCGCTGTATTCTTTTCCGGTATAAAGGTTTCCACGGCCACCACGCTTGGGTTCTACAACTAATTCACCATTCTGTGCAAAATAATCTGTTGTGTTACCCTGCCAGCCATCAAGATTCATTCCATTGAACAGAGAAACAAAACCTTCAGCCTTTTCTTCTTCAGTTAAACCTATTTCTTCAGTTTTAATCTCCTTCACATAAATATCCCTGAATGCCAAATCAGTTCCATGTGCCTGCAATTCAATAGCACCCTTTGGGAAAATTGGTTGTGAGCGATCCCAGTAGTTTTCTAACGGAACATTATCAACTACTAGCTCACCGTTTAGATACACAGTTACATTTTCTCCAATCATTTTGATTCGGAAAGTATTCCAGTCGCCAATAGGATTGTCAGCAACCTTTAGAGGTTTACTTTCATGTACCTTATTATTATATAAGCCTCCTGATCCAACCTGAGCACCAACTTCTACACGTGCAGTATCCCATATCTGTACTTGTGGGGTTCCTCTTAAATAAATACCACTGTCACCATCCTTGGTAATTCGCCAGTCAACAACCATTTCAAAATCGCCATATTCTTTCACTGTAGCAAGGTTAATGCCTTTCCCGTTAAATACTATAGTATTGTCTTTAACTGCCCAGTTTTCATGCATTTTTTTATTTGCCTCTTCCTGTTTACCGGCAAGTTCCTGTTGACTCATTTTAGCCCTGGTTATTGGGTTACCAACAAGCCCCTGCCATCCTTCGAGATTTTCTCCATTAAAAATGGAAACATATCCTTCTTCTTTTGGCATCTTGGCGAGATAATTATTGATATTGATCTTGTCGTAATCACTTTCTTCTCCTGCTATAACAGATGCTACCTTCCTAAGCAGTTCCTGTACTTTTTGCCCTGACATACCATTTAACCCATCAGCATCAGGCATTGCAACTTTCATAATAGCCCTTGCAGCTGCCTGTTGTGTTTCTTTAGAATCAAGGAATGATTCGAGGTATACCAACGAAAGGAAAGTCTTCAGATTTCCGACTGCATTAATTACTAATACCTCATCTTTAGCTCCTGATGCAAATGGCATTATTTTACGATACTGCAGCAACTTTTGATCATCAGGCAGATTTGCTGCACGTACCATACGAACAAAGTTAGAAAAAGCCTTGGTACGATATTCGCCTTGTGAACTTTCTGCCACTTCATATAAAGATGCAGCTGCATCATAATCTTTCCAACTTGTTAAAGCTTCAAAAGCAGTTTCTTTAAGTGTGCCCGTGGAATTATTAAAATATTCAGTTACGGTATTTAATGCTACTTCTCCTCCAATTTCAGGAAGCAAGGCAACAATCCGCTCTTTTTTATTGGTGCGTTTAAGTGCCTGCAACAATTTCCCTCTTTCAGTTGACTCACTCTCAACCCCTTTTGCTGCAGCAACTATGGCTTCCTGAACTTCACTAATTTCCTTTTCTTCTTCAGCTTCAAGTAAAAGCTTTATCAGAGCATCCAGATTATCACTATTGGATATAGTCTTTAATGCCTTAAAAGCAGCAGTTCTTTCCTCATTATTTGACGAATTAGTAGCTGCCAGAATATCATTAAAATATTCATTACCGGCTTTTGCTCCAATAACATCAATCAAGGCTGCTTTAACAGCTCCCGACGATTGTTTCATTTTTTCTGCTACCGGAGTAAGATGTTTTTGGCTGAGCAATTGGTTCAAAGCATTTTTTGATGCTTCCAAATCATTACCATTAGCAATATGATTTAATAAAACTGGCACCGCATCAGCCTCCTGTAACTTAACCAAAGCAGCTATAGCTTCTTCTCTTACAAATGCATCCGGTTCATTAAGACTTGCAATTACAAAAGCAGCAGCACGTTTATCTCCTCTGCGACCCAACATATTAATAATCTCAGCTTTTGTTTCCTGCGGAACAGAACCGGCTTTATTTACCCACTGACGGGTAACTTCAGCACTGCCCATATTCCCGGCAATATTTAATATTGCATTTCTGAATTCTTTATTACTGTTATCAATTGCTTTAAGCAATAATGGCATTGCTTCATATTCATAATTTTTTGCGTATACTTTTAATGCAGCTATCTGATTATGAAGTTTATCATCCGACTGGTTGTCTTTTATAATTGTTTTTAAACCTTTTTTGGCAAGTTTTGCTTCTTCACGTTCAGCCAGCCTGTCGGTATAAGCAATAAAAGCTTCAGCAGCATGTGTAGGTTCATAATTGAATTTCACATCTTTAGCTGCATTTTGCAGAAGCTTATAAGAATCGGGGTGACCTATTTCAGCAATAGCTGCCAGTGCCACTTTGCGCATATTTGAGTCTGAAGAACCAGCAAGAGAAGTTATTTTACCCAATGCTGCTTCGCTCTTAAATTTACCAACAGCCTGAACCAATGTAATTGCTTCTGCATCAGAAGCACTTGAAAGAGCTTCTACTAAAATTTTTTCAGCTTCAGGAGAACCAATGGCAACAAGTGTTTGTGCTGCAGGCTCTACTAAATCTTTATCAATAAGATATCCTTTAACAGCCTCCACTGCTTTTTCCTGACCTGCCAGATTTAGCTGGTTCATTAAAAATGTTTTTACTTCAGGATCATCATGTGATTTTAATGCCTCAATTAATCCATTTTCAACTACTTGTCTTGCGTCTTCTCTACCGAAAGCACTGGCATAACGCGAAAGACTGTTCAAGGCAAAACGCACTGCAGTATCGTCACCAACACCAGGAGCAGTAAGTAATTGCGACATCTTATTAAAACCTTCTGCACCCAAGTCTATTATCTCTGCCATCACCTTATCACGATGTTCAAGATCATTAGCAGGCATTTGTGCAAGGGCATCCGCTACTTTTGTATCAAGGGTTCTTCTGTCCTGTGCATTTGCACCTACACTGAATGCCAGGAGCAGGATAAATATGTATTGAAAGATTCTATTGTTCATTTTTCCTTTAAATATTTAATGATAAAAATAATAGCGTTTAAATTGCCCAGGGAGCACGCATTGGTTGATTAATTAACCTGTTTGCACCTTCGTCATCAATAAACTGAAGATTTTCCGGATCGAAATTAAGAGTACGTCCCAAACGTACTGCAGTAATTCCAAGATTCACCAGGGTAGCTGACCAGAAACCATTGGTTTCATTCAATGCAAACTTCTTTCTTGTCTTTACTGATTCGGAGAATATTGTCATCTGAGGTTCCGGTTCAGGAAGTGTTTTCAAGAACGATTGCAGATTAGGAATATCTGATTCAAAACCTCTGAATATTTTTCCATTAGGGCCTTCAATATAAGCTGCGTCTTTATCCCTGTTTTCTCCGTCCAGGATCACCTGGCAACCGTCGGCGTATGTATAAGTAATCCGCCGCCATGAACCTACTGCATCGTAATGTTGCTGAGGTGCATCTACTTCAATTTTTACAGGAGCAGTATCATCTTTTCCAAGCATATATTGAACGGGGTCGAGGTAATGTTGTCCCATATCGCCCAGGCCACCGCCATCATAATCCCAATATCCACGGAATTTTGAATGTACCCTTTCCGGGTTATATGGGCGGTAAGGAGCCGGCCCTAACCACATATCATAGTCCAGATTTTCAGGAACAGGCATAGGTTTCAGATTATGCTCACCACTCCAATAGAATTTCCAGTTGTATCCGGTGATACCACTTACAGTTACCTTTAATGGCCATCCTAAAATTCCGCTGTCAATAATTTTCTTCAATGGTTTAACTTCAGTTCCCAAACCATAAAAATTATCCTTAAACCTGAACCAGGTATTCAAACGGAACATACGTCCATGAGCATTAACTGCCTCCATAACTTTTTTCCCTTCGCCAATGGTACGGGTCATTGGTTTTTCGCACCAAATATCCTTACCGGCCCGGGCAGCCTCAACTGACATAATACCATGCCAGTGGGGAGGTGTAGCTATGTGTACAACATCTACTTCCGGCAATTGTACTACCTCCCTGAAATCATGGAAGGTCTTTACTTCATTCTTAATCATGCTCTTTGCACGTTCCAAATGAAGCCGGTCAACATCACAGATGGCAACCACACGTGTTCCTTCATAAGGAATATGTCCGCGTCCCATTCCGCCTACACCAATTATGGCTTTAGTTAACTGATCAGAAGGGGCAAGATATCCCTGACCTCCCAATACATGGCGTGGAACTATAGTTAAACCTGCACCTGCTATCAGTGCACTTTTTAAAAATCCTCTCCTGGAAGTTGGTTTTTTATCGTTCATTATTTTTGGATTAAAAGAATCATGTTAATTGGATCTGGTATAGATAACCAGTTATAATATTAATTTCAAAGATAATATTTACTTATTAAATAAATAATAAACTTAAAAATATAGTTTAAAAAATATACATCCTTTTGAGCATCAATCTTTTTAACAAGTATATTCAGACCATCTTCCAGGCTAGTTCACTTGTGCAAGTTCAGCTAACCATAGTAAATAATCCTCAGAAGCTTTTGAACTTATTTTACTCATATTGTTTTTCAAATGCGTTATCAATAGTTGTTTATCTGCCATATTACTATCAGGGTTCGTCTGCTGTGCCACTATATCAAATAATGCTTGTCTGGCTCCGGCTTGCACCATTGTATTTTTACGCTCCAACAACGCTGTCAACTCATCAATCATTGATATCCCAAGATTTACCGAAGCCTCCAATGCTTGCTTTCTGAAACGTTCATTTTCATTCGCAAATCCTTCTGCTACATATTCAGGATCGGAATCAAAATCAACTATTTGAATATTCCTGAAGTACGCAAACTCTCCAGCTTTACTATGGTTTGACTGGAAACCAACAGCTCCGGCTAATAGCTTATCATCCATACTGCTCACCGTGTCTATATCAACATGTGTTGCCATTTTCCCATCAACAGAAACAGTGATCAGGTTTCGATCACATATTATTTCCATTGTATGCCATTTATTGGTGGTTTCATCCGGTCTGTTAGTAACGGCAACGTGTCCATACAATGATGCTGTGCAATGAAGATCGTCTCGATAAGGTGTCCAGGGTGCCAACAGTTGTATTTCTACACCAGTCTCCCATGGATTTGTTGGATCACACCTGATCAATACTCCGCTATTACCCACTTCCGATAAATAATAATCAAATTTGAATTTATAATTCCCATACAAATCTTCTGTAAACAAGTCACTTCCATTCGGAGGAACAGCCTTGATGATACCCTCCTGTACTTCAAAACCCGGAACTTCACCGGGCATCAACCAGCCCGTCAGGTCTTTGCCATTAAACAAAGATTTATATTGTTCAGATTCTTGACCGGGAACATCATTAAATATTATAGTTAACCAGATTAGAAGAAACACTAATTTTCTCATTGCAGTTTGCTTTTTAGTTAATATACAGGAAGTTTCCATGGTGAACGATACTTCCGTGACAATAAAAAATTAGCAGCAGGGTCATTTTTGAACTGTTCGGAATTGCTGTCCCATGCCAATTTTCTTTTCAGACGGAATGAAATTAAGGCAAGGTGCATTGGCAGAGTCATCTCTCTGGCATACTCCAGGTTACTTTCAGGTTGCTCTCGTCTCTTTACAGCATCTAAAAAATTTCGTTGGTGCCCCAAAGATCGTGGTAAGGTTTTAGGCACTTCAGGAAGATCAGTCACTATTTCATTCCCCATTTTAATGAAACACTCCTCGTAATTACACGTTAATGTTCCCTTTTCTCCTTCAAAATGAGCGCCTATATGCATGTTTTCTGCATTATATACCTTGGGTGGAATTGTTGTCCAATGAACATCAATGTCTTTAAACTTGAAATCCACATCAATCCAAGCAGGCGTATCAGCAATACCATCACCAGGAACATCTCCATGTGCATCAATAGAGGTAAGATTTGTAGGATGAACCGACATGAACATGATATCTGCTATATGACACCAGAAGTCAGCAAATACGCCACCCGAATAATCGAAAAAATGCCTGTATGTTCCATGACATTTTACAGGTGTATATTCAGAATAAGGTGCGGGCCCAAGCCACATATCCCAATCGAGATGTTCAGGCGGAGTTTCATAAGCAGGAAATCCCATTCCTTTTGATCCACCTGTTTTCCATAATCGCACCTTGTTAATTTTCCCTAATGCTCCTGATTGAATTATTTCAGCTACACGATGATAATTCTCCCCTGCATGGATTTGAGTTCCTAGCTGAAAAACTTTTTTGTGATGCTTAAGCGCATTAAACATCATCCGTCCTTCGTATGCCGAATATGATAAAGGTTTTTCTCCATAAACATCTTTTCCCGACTCAAATGCCATAACTGCTACTAAAGCATGCCAATGGTCGGGTGTGGCACAGGTTACTACATCAATATCCTTTCTGTCAATTATTTTTCTGAAATCGGTATACAAGTCAGGGTTTGCTTCACTGTTTCGTGATAAAAGTAACTTTTTGGCATTCGCCAATCGTTGCTGATCTACATCACAAAGAGCAACAGTTTCTACATCAGAGAATGCAGAAAACCACCGTATATGTGAACCTCCCATATTTCCGGTTCCAATATGTGCAACCCTGATTTTATCACTTGCAGATACTTTACCTATAGTTTTTGAAATGAATGGAGCACCTAATAAACTTATACCGGTAGTTTTAATAAATGCTCTCCGATGAATATTGACATTTTTGTTCATAAGATTATTTTGATTATTGAATAAACGTCTGATGTAATTTCAGAATTTGATTATAAATGTATAAAACCATTTTCTAATAACAATATAAAATCAAAATGATTCATACAAAAAAGAGCCGGAAAATATCTGGCTCTTTTATACTTATCTATTATTAGATTTGTAAAAGGGTATTTCTAGTAACAGCTTTCGAATTTTGCTTTAACTACTTCCTTCACTTCTTCCATTGACACCTCTTTCCCCAGTTCCTGGTTTATTGAGGTTACTCCGAAAGATAACCCGCATGGGTTGATATAAGTAAAATATCGCATGTCGGTATTCACATTTAAAGCAAAGCCATGCATGGTTACAAAACGACTTACACGTACACCAATAGCACATATTTTTCGTGCACGCGAAGGATGTGAAGCATCAAGCCACACACCGGTTGCACCTTCCTTTCTTCCGCCTTCCAGGCCATATTCTGCTATAGTAGCAATTATGGCATCTTCCATTTTTGAAATATATTCACGGACTCCGATTTTATAATTTTCCAAATCGATAATCGGATAGCCAACAATTTGTCCGGGCCCATGATAAGTAATATCACCTCCCCTATTAATTTTATAGTAAGTTGCATCAATTTTTTTCAGAAAATCATCCTGTGCAAGAAGGTTCTTTTCATCACCACTTTTCCCTAAAGTATAAACATGCGGATGTTCAACCAATAAAAAGAAATTCTTTACTGAAGGCTTGCCTGTTGAACGTTTATCTTCAATAATTTCAGATAATAATTGCTCCTGTAAATCCCAGCAACTTTTATAATCTTTTAATCCTAAATCGTTGTAGTTAAATTTGTTCACTTTTCAATTTTTCCTTAATATCCGCAAAATAATATTCGACACAATACTCAAACAAGCGTTAATTATGCTTTTACATGTTCCTCAGCTCTGTAAGAACTTCTTACCAAAGGTGCACTTTCTACAAACTTAAAGCCTTTACTTATACCAATTTTACGATACTCAACAAATTGTTCCGGATTAATATATTCCACAACCGGCATATGAGTAGATGTAGGAGCAAGGTATTGACCGATGGTCATCACTTTACAACCAGCTTCCAGCAGATCGTCCATTGTCTGTAATACTTCTTCATGTGTTTCCCCCAGACCAAGCATAATACCGGATTTGGCAACTTTATAATGCTCCGACACATATTTAACTACCTCAAGACTGCGTCTGTACTTTGATGCGAAACGAACAAAAGGAGTCAGTCTTTCGACAGTTTCCAGGTTATGAGAAATCACATCAGGGCCTGCATCAATTACTTGTTGAATCAATTCATGCTTACCTCTGAAGTCAGGAATCAGCACTTCTATACGGGTTTCAGGGTTTACTCGCTTAACCTCTTGTATGGTGCGTGCCCATATTTCAGCTCCCTGATCATCCAGGTCATCTCTGTCTACTGACGTGATCACACAATGCTTCACATTCATGATCCGAACCGATTCAGCAACTTTTTCAGGTTCTTTCAGATCAGGTGCAAGCGGACGGCCACTTTTAACAGCACAGAACTTACACCGACGGGTACAAATATCACCCAAAATCATAAAAGTGGCAGTTCCCCTGCTCCAGCAATCACCAATGTTAGGGCAGTTACCACTTGTACATATAGTATGAAGACCATGCTTCTCTACCAGATTCTTAACCTTCGAATAATTCTCGCCTTTTGGCATCTTCATCTTCATCCACCTGGGCAAACGCTGCCTTTCTCTCAAATCGTGAGCCATAATAACTTTCTTTGCTACAAAAGTAATTCTAAATGTTTAAAGTAAAAAGTAACACTTCAAACCGATTAATGGTTTTACCTGTTATTTTTGCATAATGATGCATCTCAGGATAATTTATTTATTTGCAGCGCTTACCGTAATTCTGGTACGCACAGAAACTTCATATGCCCAGATCAGACAGAATGAAGTTCAGACTAAATCGAGGCTTGCATTATCTTATTATAATGAACGTGACTATGAAAAAGCTACACCTCTGCTGCTAGAAACATTTCATCTGGCACACAACAGCTATTATTTCCGGCTATACCTGAATGCGATGATCGAATTAAAACAATACGATACAGCAATATCCCAAATCGAAACCGAAATAAAAAGTCAACAGGTACCAAACCCGGAATTTTTGATTCATTGGGGTTATGTACTAAAAGCTCAAAACAAACTGAAGGAAGCAGAAGGAAAATTTAAACAGGCTGTAGAGCAAACGCTTCCCAACAAAGGGAATATTATAAATACAGCCAATACATTTACCCACTGGCAGGAATTCGAATGGGTAAAAAAAACTTACCTTCATGGGCGCAAAGTGATTAATGATGAACAATTTTATGATGAGTTGGCAAGAGCAAACCTCAACCTGCGTAATTATGATGAAATGCTTGAGGAATATCTTAACCTGCTAAACTACGATGAATCACAACTGGGAAGGGTTCAGAGTGCACTTGCTGCAACTTTGCGTATCGATGTGGATAACGGATTACGAAAGTTGTTCCGGACACAAATTTTAAAACGCATCCAGTCAGAACCCAACATTACTGCATTCAACCGCCTGTTGATCTGGTTTTTTCTACAGGAACAACAATTCTCAGGCGCCCTGCGGCAGGCAATAGCCCTTGACCGTAGGACCGGGCAGGAGGACATGAATATTTTTCAACTCGGACAAATGGCTTTAAACAACAAGATGTATGATGATGCTGAAAAAGCATTTAGTTATCTTACCGAAAAAGGTGAAGAATCTCTTTATTATATTCCCGCATTCATACAAAACCTTCATTCGTCGTATCTTAATTTCACCACAACAGGCAACAATAATCCGGATGAAGGTAAATACTTAGTTGATAATTTTAAACAGGGACTTGATTTATTAGGTTTTCATTCAGGCACCCTCAATCTGATAATCGATTATGCACACCTGTTGGCATTCTATCTTGAAGATACGCAACAAGCAATTGAATTACTTGAAAAAGGGTTACAGATACCACGGCTAAGGCCGGAGGAAACAGGGGTACTAAAATCGGAACTGGCTGATATTTATGTCATGGCCGGTGATCCATGGGAAGCTACACTACTTTATTCACAAGCAATAGATATAAACAAGGATAATAATTTAGGAGATGAAATTAAATT
>DASRQG010000443.1:0-4866 GCA_035645995.1 Mariniphaga sp.
TTTCATGTTGTTTCAGTGCTCTGAAGATTAATGTATTGTACCTGGGTGACTATTGATCCCGGAAAGTGAAAAAGCTTTGTATCTTATATGTTGAATAAGTATAGCCTGATGGTATTTTTATGTACATTACACATCTTAAAATGACAGGCCTGCTTGATCATTCTTACAAGCTACATTTCGATTTAAGGAACAACAGAAAGATGGAGGATACATATACTTCGGATAGAAGACGATGGGCTGAAATTATAATGGTTGTGACAACCGGTGCATTAAAGTATGTTTTTATGGACTGGCTGAATCTGCGCGCATTTTATATTGCAGCAGCTTGCATTTTCTGGATCGTATATATTTTCAACAGGTACCGGAAAGACAAACAGATTCTTCAGAAGTGGGGTTTTCGTAAAGACCGGTTCAGGCATTCATTCCTGTTTCTATTACCCTTTGCAGTTGTTATGGTTGCCGGAATTGTCTGGTATGGTGTTTCGGTAAATGCCATCTTTTTAAACTGGCATATCATTCCCATTTTTATGTTTTATCCGGCCTGGGGTATCATTCAGCAGTTTCTGATGGTGGCATTGGTGGCGGGAAACCTGCAGGCCATTCAATCAGTCGAATTCAATAACTGGCAGATATTACTTTTGACATCGCTTGTATTTTCAGGAGTCCATTATCCCGACCTGCCTTTAATGGTTTTTACTTTCTTTATGGAAACAATATTTTTGGTTGCATATTTTAAATGGAGAAACCTGTGGGCCCTGGGCCTGTACCATGGCTGGGTAGCAAGCTTATTGCTGTTTTTTGTGCTGGGGCGTGATTTATGGGATGAGTTATGGACAATCCTTTAAATGTGAAAGAAGCGTTTCAGATCGGTAGCTTTTTTTAAGCGGTAGTGGATGTATAACAGGAGTGCCCCAATAAACAGTACCGATACCATTACAATAAGGCTCCATCCAATAAATTCCGAACTTCGGGAATATATGGCGATCATTGCTTCGGTATAAATGCAAAACAATCCGGCAGCTATCATTGAAAAGGCGATTAAATTTAAACCCTTTTGTCTGGCTTTCTGAATTAAATAAATGAGCATAAATACTGTAAGATAGGCTGCTATTATTATGGGGAAGCTCAATTTTATCTCCCAGACTGTATTGCCGGCATAGATATCGAATAAGAAGAAGAGGCCGGTTACCGATAAAATGCTGAGTGCTACCATAAGTTTCATCTTGTCGCGCAGAAATGTGTTCAGAGTAAAATTGATAAACAATACTAGGTTTATAGTTGCAGGAATTTTTGACCAGGTGATACTTTTGTGGGCAACAAAATCGATGAGTAAAGTTATTACAATGCCGGAAATGAATATCAACCCCGATATTTGCCAAAAGATTTTTCGTTTCTGAATACCGGTTAACTGCTGATAATCGGTTAGTAGCCTTTCTTTGTTTCGTAATTTTCCGGATCTGATAAGGGCCTTATCTTCGGTCGTCTTATCGTGAAGCGGTTCCCCGCATAAAGAACAAAAATTGGCATTTTCTTCTGTTTCTACCCCGCAATTTGGACATTGTACCATAACATTTTATTTTTCCAGTTCTACCTTTATGTTCCGATCACTCAGGAATTGTAGAAATTTATCTTCAAACTCAAGCGATTGTGTGATGTTTCCAAAACTCAGTACCAGCTTATTACCAAATCCGGCAACACCACAATTCAACTTCAGCATCTTGTTGGGTGGCGGTGGAGTCATTATAAAATAATCGATCATATCGGCTGTTTCAGCGGGGAAATCTATTTTTCCCAGGTTGGTAAGAACTCCGCTGTATTGGCTGGTTCCAAGTGAATAATATTTAATACGCAGGATTAAACTTTTAATAAATAAGGGTATTCCCCTCACAAAAAGCTTCCTTTCACTCCCTACATTTCTGGAAATATTTTTATAGATCAGCTTTTCATCACTTTCCAATTTCATTTGATGAAAAACCACTTTAACGATCTCTTCGAAAGTATAATGCCCAAGGCGTAAATCAATTTCAGGCATCACAAATAAAGAGAAGTTTCGCATGGTTTTCGACATGAATATATTGCGCAGATTAACCGGTACCTGAATTCGCAGTGTTTTATGTTTTTTATACTTACTGAATTTATTCATACCCTCAAAAACTTCCTGCAAGATATACAGATATATCGCTGTAAGATAAACCGTGATGCTTACCCCTTCTTGTTGTGCAGCCTCTTTTATCTGATCCATCTGAACTATTGCCTTGAGCAAAGTGAAACGGGGGTATGGTTTAAGCGTGAACGGCAGGTGAAATGCCTTTGATCGTTTTACCATAGGAGGGATTTCCGACTTAAAGTACCGGTTGTAGGCATCTTCATATTCTTCTTCCGAAATCACATGATCAGAGGTATTATACTTATTTTTCGATGGATCTTCTGAAATGCATTCGCCGGAATATATATTAAGCACTGTTTTAAAAAATTCCAAAGCTCCGCTGCCATCTGTTAGGATATGCGAAAACTCCGCACTTATCCGATTGTTACCTGCCAGGAATCTGATCAATAAACTACCTTTTGGAAACTTCCTGCAGTAAATGTCATCTTCCGGAAGGATGGGAAAATGAAGTTTAAGTTGCTCCAGGTAATACCAAAAAAATCCTTCTTTGAGCTGGACCCTGAAATATGGAAATCGTTTTTCAGCTTTTAAAATTGCATTTTGCAACTGTTTAATTTTCACAGGTTGCTTTAATACAGCTGTTAATCGAATGACTGAGGTAGTTTCTTTGGTAATGATTGCCGGAAAAATTTTTGCAGCATTATCGAGGGCAAACCAAAATTTGCCGGTGACATTTGTCGTATTTCTACTTTTACTTTTCAATCAAATATCCTTTATCTTCAAATACGTCATTATTCAAAATTAAGCATTATTCAGTAACCGGCTTTGGTATTACTCTGTTGAATGATAATTAAGTGGTTAATGATGCTATAGTCACTTCCATGTTCCGGTTTAATGAACCTTCTTTCTGCAGTTCTATCTTCATCAACAAAAAACAACTATAGGAATAATGATTTCCTATAGTTGTCAAAATAATACCTTTTACACCTTCATCCTGACATTTAAAAGGAAAGGACTTTATAATGATAAATCTTTCCAATAAAAGGTTTTATACAATTATTCGTTATTTAAAAGTTTTTACCGGATCAGGTCCTGTAACTCTTTATCAGCAACTTCTTTTTCAAAACCATTCTGTACATGGACATCCATTTGAGGGAAAGGGATGTTAAGTTTGTATTCACCAAATCTTTTATAAACCTTTTCATTCATGTCGAAAAACACACCCCAATAATCTTTTGCTTCTACCCATGCTCTCACTACAAAATTCACAGAGCTGTCGGCTAGTTCTGACAGGCCTGTAAAATATGCCGGTTCTTTAAGTATACGGGAATCTTCATTGATGAAGGTATCAATGGCAGCTTTAAAATTTTCCACATCATCGCCATAGGCAATACGGAATTTCCAGTCTACCCGGCGTAGTGGTTCCTTGGAGAAGTTGGTAAGTGAATTTGTTGATAATGGGCCATTTGGAATGTAGATGGTTTTGTTATCAACCGTATTTAAAATAGTGGTAAAAATTCCTATTTCCTTTACTGTACCCATGAAACCCTGTGCTTCAATAAAATTGCCTACTTCTATTGGTTTGAATATTAATATCATTACACCACCCGCAAAATTTTGCAGTGCTCCCGATAGTGCTAAACCAATAGCTAATCCGGCAGCTCCAATGATGGCAATAAACGAGGTCATTTCAATACCGACCATCCCCATTACACTAATAATCACCAGAACTTTTAACACAGTGCTGATGAGTGCTACAAGAAATGGCTTTAAAGATGGATCGATTTTTCGCTTCGCGAAACTTTTGTTAATACTTCGGGTGATAAGTTTCACCACCCATAATCCTACTATCAGTACAAAAATGGCCCCAATTACTCTTGGGCCCCATTCGATGATTAACCCATAAAGGTTATTAAGATGTTGTGATACTTCTGCTGCTTGTTCATTCATGATGTTTTTTTTATGTGATTGACTTTAATGTTATTTCGGAATTCGTGGTAAAAGCATAAAGATAACTTTCTGAATAAAAGTAATTAAATTATTTTAACAAGCCAGAAGTTTACAGAAAATTGTATTTAGGGTTTTTTATTGACTTCCATCATTTTTAAATCCGTGTCATAATCAGTATAATGATAGTAGAAACCATGCATCCACATCAGAATTGGAGATCCTTTTTGTTTCCCATGAATCACATATGGTCGCAGATTGTCTTTTTGTGAGGACCGGGTAAGCGGATAAGTCTGTTGTTTGCCTTTTTTTCCAATGATCCGTTTTTCCAACTCAAATCGGTCTTCAATCTTTCTGGAGAGAAAAACGACCTCAGGATTATTATGATCTAACACAATACCTCCGGAGTAATGAGCTTCAAGTAATTTTTTACCCGGTTTAACAATGGTTATATAATTCCCTGCATCTGCCACTTTGGTATCTTTCCACTCTTTTCCATTCCATCTGGCATAATAATATTGATGTTCCATTTCACTTGGATAGCGTGCATAGGTGACCACAGGATGATTTTTCCTATCAAGCGCAATATCCCAGATCCATCCCCTTGCACCATTTTTGTCCGCATCGTATACTTTATCTGTATTTTTAATAACTACGGGCGCTTCTTCATAGTTGCAGATTTTTTCACCATCAGTCTGTTTGAATTCACCCTTCTCATAATACATATGATAAACTGAGATAGAAGCATCCTGTTTTGGATGTCCATCTGTGAAAAGAAAATCAATTCTCGATTTGTTGTCTGAAGCATACTT
>DASRQG010000444.1:0-6107 GCA_035645995.1 Mariniphaga sp.
ATATCTTTAAAATGACCAGCCAAAAAAGCAAAGTTTCTTATACTATTTTTATTGTAGAAGATAATAAACTGTATGCCCAGGTTCTAAAAAAACAATTGACAGATAACCAGTATCAGGTTAAAGTGTTCTACAATGGCAGAGACTGTATTGCCAGTCTGGATGAACATCCTGATGTAATTACACTCGACTATACACTTCCCGATATGACAGGGCAGCAAGTTTTGAAAGAGATTCAGAATAAATCTCCGGATTCCAATGTAATTATAATTTCAGCACAGGAAAGCATTAGCACTGCAATTGAGCTTATGAAGAACGGTGCGTATGATTATATTATGAAAGCTCCGGATACTAGGGAGAGGTTGTCAAATACTATAAAAAATATTTATAATTCTGATTTACTCAAAAAGGAAAATACACGTTTAAAAGATGCCATAAAGGATCATTTTAGTTTTAAAAAGCTGATAAAGGGAAACAGTCGTGAAATAGATCATGTTTTTAGTCTCATGGAAAAAGCACTACAGACCAATATCTCGGTATCGATAAGTGGCGAAACCGGAACAGGGAAAGAGTTGGTTGCCAAAGGGATACATTACAACTCGATACGCAGCAGCAAGCCTTTTGTTGCTGTAAATGTTTCTGCAATACCCGATGGACTTATTGAAAGTGAACTTTTTGGCCATGAGAAAGGTGCTTTTACCGGTGCAGATTTTCGAAAAATAGGGAAATTTGAACAAGCACATGGAGGTACTCTTTTTTTGGATGAAATTGCTGATTTGGATCTTAATGTTCAGGCAAAATTGCTAAGAGTGATTCAGGAAAGGGAGGTGGTGAGAGTTGGAGGTATTGAAACCATTGCTATTGATGTGCGAATCTTAACAGCTACACATAAAAACCTTGCAACAATGGTTGGCGAAGGTAAATTCAGACAGGATTTATATTACAGGTTGCTGGGATTGCCTATAGAATTACCACCCTTAAGACAAAGGGGGAATGATATAATATTGCTGGCAAAGCATTTTGTAAATGAATTTTGTAAAGAAAATAATATGCCTGCAAAAACCATTACTGAGGAAACCAGGCAGGTGTTACGTACTTATCATTATCCGGGTAACATCAGAGAATTAAAGGCAGTTATGGAACTTGCATGCGTTATGGCGAATGGAGATAAAATTAAACCAACACATTTAAATCTTAATGTTGAAGAAAATGTACAAAACCTCCTTTCAAGTGAAAAAACGTTAGAGGAGTATAGCTATGATATTATCAGGCATTTCCTCATTAAATACAATCAAAATGTAAGGTTGGTTGCAAAAAAACTTGGGATCGGAAAATCAACTATATACAGGATGTTGCAAAACAAGGAGATCACCTTGAATTAGAAGATTCTTTTTAAATAATTTCCTTTATAAGATAGTTTTTAAAAATAATTTCTATTTTTGCAATGCAATACGTTCTGTATTGCTTGTGTGTTTGGGGGTTAACTTAAGGGCGGCTATTGAGCTGCCCTTTCTTTTATTCTAAAATTTATTCTACTTTGTTTTTCTATTGCCTTTAGTTGATTAAATTCGTATAATTATACAAAATCTAATAAGTCAGAGCTATTTATATGAATGGAGCAGGTAATATAGAAATAACACTTATTTATCTTATTGGTACTTTTAGTATGGTTGTACTTGCCGGTGCTGTTCTATTCTTTTTTACTGCTTATCAAAAGAGACTTCTGAAGAAAGAACTTGAAATTAACCTTATAAAGTCAAATCAACAGGAAGAAATTCTTAAAACCACAATCCTGTCTCAGGAGAAGGAACGAAAAAGAATTGCACAGGACTTGCACGATGAAGTAGGAGCAATGCTTTCGGTTGTGAAGCTAAATGTTGCAATGTTTGAGAGAAAAACCATTGATGAAAAATCAAAATTACTTGCTGCTGAAACCAAATCTTATCTCGATGACATCATTCTACAGGTTAGAAGGATTTCACGATCTTTAATGCCTCCTTCTCTCGAAAGACTTGGTCTTAATGCTGCAATAGAAGAATTGGTAGATTGGATTAATAAAACCGGTGAAATTCATGTTTATTATCGTAACAATTCTCAATCAATCAGATTGGAAAATGAAAAAGAACTTGCTGTTTTTCGAATCGTACAGGAACTTCTCAACAATGCAATTAAGCATTCTGAAGCATCCAGAATAGAGGTATTGATTCGAAATAGCATGAAAATGCTTGTTGTGATTGTTCATGATAATGGCAAAGGATTTAAAAATGATGAATTGACAAAAACCGGACTGGGGCTTCAGAATCTTAAAAGCAGGACTCAGATTTTAAATGCTAAATACAAAATTAAATCTGCTCCAGGAAAAGGAACTAACGCTATATTATGTTTAAACACACAACCCGATTCGCATGAATAATTCAGTAGCAGATATAGTTATTGCTGATGACCATAATTTGTTTAGAAAAGGAATGCGTGCGTTACTTGAGGATTTTGATTTTATCGGGAATATTTATGAAGCTGAAAACGGGGTAGAACTCCTGGAATTGCTTAAACATGTAAATCCCAAACCGTTGCTGGTTTTACTGGATATTATTATGCCTGTAATGGACGGGCTGGAAGCACATAAAAAGATCAGGGAACTTTTTCCTCAAATAAAAGTAATTGTTTTAACAATGGAAGATGATCAGCAATTGATGCTTCACCTTATAATGGAAGGTGTAAATGGATACCTTTTAAAAAATACAGATCCGGAAGAACTGGAAACTGCACTTAAAAAATTGTTGAAAAATGATTATTATTTCCCTGCTGACATTGCTCAAATGGTATTAAAAAATGCAGAGCGGAAAAAGAATTCATTAAATGCGATACCGGATTTTAATGAAAAAGAATTAAAAATATTAAATCTTATTTGTAAAGAATATACCGCAAACGAGATAGCTGAAATGATGTTTTTAAGTACACGTACTGTTGAAGGATATCGTAGCAGGTTACTTGAAAAAACCAATTCTAAAAATATAGCAGGCCTTGTAGTTTATGCCTTGAAACATAAATTGGTTGTTATTTAAAAAGAAAGGGGTTCTGGCCAGAACCCCTTTAAATCTCCATGCCCTCAGCATTAGTTTTCAAGAGTAGAGAGAACGTGTTTTTTATGAGAGATATGAATGCTGTGGGAATAAGAAGAGCTGAATTGTGTGTGTTCAAGCTCGTTAAACAGATAAAAGGAAAGTAGTGCTATATTGATTAAAGTTAGATTCTCCATCTCTTCTTATATTTTTATCCATTCAAAGTTGCATCTTTTAAATGCCAAATAAAAGCGTATTTCTACGCAATATTTTTTTAGTGAAAATACGTATAAACCAGAATTTGAAAAATTTTATTATTGCCACATAGCCGGTCTTGGATGATTGCAAGATGGATAAAGCTTGGTGAAGTGAGTTACAGTGAGATACTTATTTTGGTTTTTTAGGAGGACGTAACTTCCAATATTCGTGGGTTGTTGCATAAAAAAGAAAAGCCATCCGGTTAGAATGGCTTTTAAAGCGTTAATAAAAATCAATGAACCTATTTTAGGTTTGCCTGTGCAGCAGCAATTCTTGCAATAGGTACACGATAAGGAGAACAGCTCACATAGTCCATTCCTACACCGTCACAAAACATGACTGATGATGGCTCACCTCCATGTTCACCGCAAATACCAACCTTTAATTTTTTATTGACTGAACGTCCTTTTTCAACCCCCATCTTTACAAGCTGACCAACACCTTCCTGGTCGAGTACCTGGAAGGGGTCATTTTTCAGGATACCTTTTTCAATATAAACCGGAAGGAATTTCCCGGCATCATCGCGCGAATATCCGAAAGTCATTTGTGTGAGGTCATTTGTTCCAAAAGAAAAGAACTCAGCTTCCTGTGCTACCAAATCGGCAGTAACTGCTGCACGTGGAACTTCAATCATAGTCCCTACTAAATAATCAACCTTGGTTCCTTTTTCTTCAAATACCTTTTGGGCTGTTTCATTGATGATATTAGCCTGCATTTTATATTCCTTTACTGTACCAATAAGTGGAACCATAATTTCAGGCAATACATTCACTCCTTTCTGTTTCAGATTTACTGCAGCTTCAATTATTGCACGAGCCTGCATTTCGGTTATTTCCGGATAAGTATTTCCAAGCCGACAACCTCTGTGTCCAAGCATAGGGTTAAATTCATGAAGGTCATCAACCAGTGCTTTAATTTTATCGACTGTAATGCCCATTTCCTGAGCCATTTCTTTCTGATTAGCTTCTTCGTGAGGAACGAATTCATGTAATGGAGGGTCAAGCAGGCGGATTGTCACTCCATAGCCTTCCATTGCTTCAAGTATTCCTTCAAAATCTTCTCTTTGGTAAGGGAGTAGTTTCTCTAGTGCTTTCCGTCTTTCTGTTTCATTCTTAGCCAGAATCATTTCACGCATTGCTTTAATACGACTGCCTTCAAAAAACATATGTTCCGTACGACACAGGCCTATTCCTTTAGCCCCAAACTTTCGTGCTACCTTAGCATCTTCGGGTGTGTCTGCATTGGTGCGTACACTCATACGGGTATATTTATCAGCAAGATCCATAATTTTAGCAAAGTCGCCACTCATTTCAGGATCCTTGGTTGTAATTTTACCTTCATAAACCTTTCCCGTTGAACCATCGAGCGATATCCAGTCACCCTCCTGAAATTCGCGGCCGTCGATGGTCATCACACGGGTTTTATAATTTATTTTAACGGAACCGGCTCCCGATACACAACATTTACCCATTCCACGGGCAACAACTGCAGCATGGGAAGTCATTCCACCCCGTGCAGTCAGGATTCCTTTTGCTATATGCATCCCTTGCAGGTCTTCTGGTGAAGTTTCTACCCTTACAAGTATTGATATAGGATAATTAGCCGCTTCATCAGCGAAAAATACAATTTGTCCGGTAGCTGCCCCTGGTGAGGCAGGTAGTCCTTTGGCAAGTTCATTAGCGGCTTTCATTGCTGATCCTTCAAAAATAGGATGTAATAGTTCATCCAATTTGTTAGGATCAATTCTTTTTAAAGCGGTTTTTTCATC
This sequence comes from Mariniphaga sp., assembly GCA_035645995.1. Lineage (GTDB taxonomy): Bacteria > Bacteroidota > Bacteroidia > Bacteroidales > Prolixibacteraceae > Mariniphaga. The sequence continues at coordinate 5,083 of DASRQG010000444.1, forward strand.
TATCACCCCTTCTTCTAACAGGTCCATAGCTATTTTTACCATAGCGGCACCCGTACGTTTTCCATTACGGGTTTGTAGCAACCATAATTTTCCTTCCTGGATAGTAAACTCCAGATCTTGCATATCTTTATAATGTTCCTCAAGTTTTTTCTGGGTTTCAAACAGCTGTTTGTAAATTTCAGGCATTGCTTCTTCGAGTGATGGATATTTTGAAGCCCTTTCTTCCTCACTAACGCCCTGTAATTCTGCCCATCTTCGTGAACCTTCAAGTGTAATAACCTGTGGTGTACGTATGCCTGCTACAACATCTTCTCCCTGTGCATTAATAAGGTATTCACCGTTGAAAGTATTTTCCCCGGTTGCCGCATCTCTTGTAAAAGCAACACCCGTACCCGATGATTGTCCCATATTACCAAACACCATTGCCTGAACATTTACTGCTGTTCCCCATTCATCCGGAATCTGTTCCATTCTTCTGTAGAAGATAGCACGTGGATTGTTCCAGCTGCCAAAAACTGCAGCAATTGATCCCCACAGTTGTTCCCATGGATCAGTTGGAAAAGGTTTGTTTGTAACTTTTTTTATGGCTTCTTTAAAACGTCTAACCAGTTCCTGCAAATCCTCAGTGGTGAAATCAGTATCGAGATGAATGCCTTTTTCCTCTTTAAGGTCATCAATAATTTCTTCGAAAGGATCGTGTTCTTCCTTGCTGGCAGGTTTCATACCCATAACTACATCGCCGTACATCTGGACAAAGCGACGGTATGAATCCCATGCAAAACGGGAGTTGCCTGATTTTTTTGCGATTCCTTCAACAGCGTCATCATTTAGTCCCAAATTTAAAACTGTATCCATCATCTCGGGCATTGATGCACGTGCTCTTGAACGTACCGCAAGTAAGCAGGGATTTTCCTTGTCACCAAAAACCGTATTAGTTAATTTTTCTACCATAGCTACGGCCGATTCAACTTCCGGCTTAATTAGATCAAATGTTTTTTCCCTGCCTTGCTCATTGTACACTGTGC
>DASRQG010000445.1:0-3019 GCA_035645995.1 Mariniphaga sp.
TTTTGATCTAAAGAATATGCCAACCTGGATGTATCGTTTCCATCAGGATTGCCAGGCCAATGTCTTTGCATATTATGATATTTATTGGGATTTGCAGCATTATCCTGTTCTGGCTCAAGATCAAAAGAATGCCTGCGGCTACGGACAGCAAGAATGTTGGCCATGGGAATAAGCCACACATTACCTTTAATAAGCTGTCTATCACACACTTCCATAAAACGTCTTGCTACTTCAGCTCCCTGTACCTCATTCCCATGCTGCGAAGCTATTAGTACCAATGATGGACCATCTCTTCCACTATCAACACGCCAGAAAGGGGTATGTATTATCCTTCCGTCTACCATAGAGGCAGTAGCATAATCTATTTTCACTTTATTCATACATTCTTTGATAATTATTGAACTGATTAAATAATTTATGATTATAAATTACAACTGAAAGGTATATTCTAGTCATCAAATTATTCTTGAGAAACTTTGTATTTAATTGTTCCTTGATTACCACATTTTTTAAGCACCGTCTTAAATTCATCTTCATAATATGCCAATTCCTTCTCACTCAATTTACGGCCTGACATACTTACAGGATCGATAAATGAAATTTCTCCTCCGGCAAGACCGGCAGCAAGAGATAAATCGCCCCATTTGAGAATTCCAGGAATATGAACCGCCATGCTGAAGTAATCTACTGTTTCCCTGTCATCAAACTGATAACTTACAGGTGATTCTCTTAATATAACTTCATCGACATTATTTTCAAATGAAGCCAAAAACAGGCCTGCCATACCTGTCTCCTTAGTCCCATCCAGAATAATATGATCTGCCTGATATGAAGATTTGATATGATCTGCAACATGGCCAAGTTCTTTAATCCACTCTCCAATAGTAGTTTTTCCCAACCATATTTCTGCTCTGGAAATTGTATGAAAAAAAGCGACACGATCAAATGCATCTGCCCTCGGAGAGGATACCTCTCCTGTCCCTGTAAGATCTACTAAAATTACATTTTTCCCATCTTTCTGGTACTGTTGAATTAATGAATTAGGAATTTCATTTTTACCTTTAATATTCGTAAGAATAACAAACTCAGAACTTCCTGATGAGTTTTTAGACAAAAGGAGGGGAATTATTTTATTGTCAGATGTTTCCAAAGCAATTCTTTCCCACCCATTAACAACACTAAACTGATGTAACTTCTTTATTTCTGAATTCTCGTTTATTCTTAATACAGCAGCCAATTCCGATCTTTTTTGATCAGCATCAAATAATTTTTCTCCAAGAAATGTTTTTCTCAGCTGCTCCCCTACCCCTTGGCAATACACTTCCGTACTGATAACTTTTTCATCCCTGTTACCCTCAGAAAAAGTCATTAATTTTTCAGCAGGAACAAGATCAAATGGTTTTTCAACAATGGGTTCACCTGTACCTTCTTTTTTAAGTATTTTGTCAAACCATCCGATCATCGCAACACGTGGTTCAGGGTGAAATCCGTGAGTCAGATCAAATATTCGATAATCAATGTTATCTTCCTGTTCCTTCAATGTAAAGATCTTTTTGGCATTATCATAAGTTCTTAGCATTTCAGAAGGAGCAAATGCAGGATTAGAATCCTTTTCATGGTTACAGGGCATAATTGCGTTTGCTAAAGCCAATATTGCTGCCTCCTCAGTATATGTTAGCCCATCAATTAAAGTCTCGCAAATACAATTTGACCGCATCACATACGACTCAAAAGATCCAACACTGACAACAGGTACAGCTGCTTTAATCCGTTCGTCCATTGCTGCAACCCACATTGTTTGGTTACCACCTCCGCTGGCACCGGTGGCTCCGATTTTTTCGACATCAACATAAGGTAGCGAACACAATAAATCAACGCCTCTCATATTATCTGAAATTTGCATGCCTAAAAGTGATTCACCAATATTCATCAGAGAAGCTCCCAGATTTGCTCCGTGATATTCAAATTCACCATGGGTTGTAGTTCTCTCACCGGCTCCCCATGGGTCTATAGCAAGAGCAACATAGCCATTTAATGCCAAAGAATGACCTACCGACTGGTAAGCATCATACAACCGCCCATTAGATGAGTGTCCGCACATAAGTATAACACCAGGGAAAGGACCATCTCCCTCTGGAATGTATAAATTAGCAGTTGCATAAATATCTGGTCGGGTTTGGAAATAGATATTTTTAATTACATAGCCTGGCATTTGAAGTGTAGCTGTTTCTTTCATATCAACCGGCAGTTGATGATCGATGTAAACCCCTGTTTTTTCAATGATGGTTTTCCTCAGTTTTGTCTTATATTCATCCCACTCCTCCAAATTGTCAGGCAGTTGATGAGTTGCAAATTTGACAAAAGCCTCATTTCTTAGATTACTCTCCACTAAATCAGATTTATTTTCCGGCAACACCAATGGTAGTGTGTCGACAGAAGTGAGTTTAGGTTGGGCAACACTAATGGCAAATCCGTTTCCTATGAAAGAAAGAACAAGAGAAAAAATCATTATTGTTTTATTCATAATCAGGTTTTAACTTTATCGTTTAATCATACAGAAGAATAAAGGACAATCTTCAAGCCTATTTAATAATCAATAGTTATTTAACTTTTTATATAGACGGAAAAAATAGATGTACAGGGTGACAAAAAAAAATAAAAAATCATAATTGTGAAACAAATCAGCCAATCCTCTGAGCCTTCTTTTGTGCTATCAGGCCTAATTCTGCTACTAAGAAACAATATTCCTGACCCATTGCTGTTTCAGTTCGGTTGAGCACATCATCAACAAGTTGTTGTCCATAATTCAATGATACATCACTACAATCAACATATTTTCTTTCTTTCTGATTCACAAGGAACAGATGATTTCTACCAGGTCTGCCTTCTATATCAATATTCTTTCTGATTTCGATGTATCCATCGGTTCCCAGGATGGTTAACCGGCCATCTCCCCATGTTTTTAATCCATCAGGAGAAAACCAATCTACTCTTAAATATCCCATTCCTCCATCCCCTC
>DASRQG010000446.1:0-7466 GCA_035645995.1 Mariniphaga sp.
GGTTCAATAATAAAATCTTCCAAACGAAAGCTGATATAATCGTGCTTCTCTGTAACAGTTATAACGGCTTCATAAGGAAGTACTTCAAAACCAACAATCAGCTTATCTCCTTCTCTGTATAATGTATCGGCAAAGAATGTAGTTCTTTTATTGGGATGTGCCAGTTTAACTTCATTATTAAAAGGCCTTTCCTGAGTAACTGTAAATGCCGGAACATTTTCATCTAAAACAAGACACTCCTCATTTGCCGGTTTGTATATAAGGCTTTTGGCAATTCCGTCACTTCCCAATATAAGCCTTACCTGCTCATTTTCAATAATGACGTCATTACTTTCGGTAGTTTTAATATTGGTTGACGCACAAGAAAATAACGTTAGAAATACCGCTATCAATATTATGGTATTTAATTTCATAGTTTTTAAAGTTAGTTTTCAAATACTACTAGAGAATATCCATCACACTCAGGAATTGTAACGTGAACATAACCATCCTCTACCTTATGTTTTAACACTTTATTATCAGAGGCAACATATACTTTTCGAGGAGCTTTTCCATCGACACGCAATGAAATATTCACATTTTGAAGTTTTATGGGTTCTTCGATCATTTGGGTCCTGCCTCGCATTTCAGGAACATAAGAAAGTAAATGTACCATTCTTCTGCCTGGTTGTTCTGTAACAAATGCCCTTGCAAACGAAGGAAGATCAGCTGTTTTAAATAAAGGTTCGGGCAGAAAGCTATTAAGAACATTTGAAAACAAGCTTTTAAGTTCCACTGAAGCTTTATCAGCATAACCTGAGAAAATTCTGTGGCTAAAATGTGCAACATTGCCATTAACTGTTAGAGCGGGTAGATCTGTAACCTGATCTGGGGGAGTATAATAAAATGCATATTCTCCATCCCAGTGTTTATTAAAATAAGGCTTGATCAGATTGGCTTCTACTTTAGTATCACTAATGGGTTCCATGTTAATACCGGTAGAATATTGTGACAAAGGCATATCAGGCAATCCTGAATTGAAGGTTGTATTAACAGAAAAGTATGCAGGATCAAAAGTATTTTCACCCAAATATTTTACACCCCATTCCTTTTCAAGGGCAAATTGTTTTTGTTCGGCATCAAGTCCTGAACTGCCTGACGATATTACATACTTCCCTTCATGCAGGTGAGCTTTGATACGACGTGCCACTTCTTCATCAAACACAATATCATCCGGTATAATCAGAACCTTATATTTACTCCAGTCGGAAAAAGTAGTTACAATATCAAATTGCTGATAAAGTTCACTGAGCATCCTAACAGCACTTTTTAATTTTCTGTCGCCGCGAATGGCACCAATATTACGAGGAAAAACAATAGCTATTTCAGTTACATTCTTTGCATTATCAAACCAGGGTTCCATAGTCTGAAGCTCTTTATAAATAACTTCAATTCTATCAAGCACTGCACTTTCCAGATCACCCCGGGGATGAAAGTGTCCTCCTACGTTAGGACGCATCCCATTTGCAAGTCCGTAAAGTAGCTCTGACTTAATTGCTGCTTCAGGCCTGAGCCCTCCAAAATCACCCCAATCATAAAATCTGCCAGTCATATTTAAAATTGGCATATCTCCCAGAGTACGGATATAATGTGAAAGTACCGGCAAGTATTCATATCCCCAGGCACCGGCAGGAAGACATTCTACTTCAAAATAGGTACTAAAATCAAACTGTTCTTCATAACCGGGATTATTATGATAGATAAGTAAATTAGGATTAATAGCTGTTGCAGCATCATAAATATCTTTAGCAAGCCGTAATGCAGAAAATTCGGCAAAGTTAATTACCTCAGAAAGGTTAGAATGATCAATTCCTCTCTCTTTCATCTCTTTTACACATGTGGGGCATACACAAGAGAAATTTTGCAAACAATCGATAAAAAAGCCTGAAACTGGATAATTGGTTGCAATCTCTTCTACCATGGCAATTAAATGATCCCTATAGGGTGAATTATAGCACATGGTCCTAACATAAGGTGTCATCCTGGGTTCTCGATATTCTCTTCCATCAAAATATACGGTTGTCCAGTCCCTATGCTTTAATCCTTCCGCACTGCTTATTCCACCATTTAAATAGGCAGTCAACGCAATTCCTTTACGAGAACAAGCTTCAGCAAGCTGTCCAAATAAATCATAATCGAGTGATGGATGTTTGATACCTATTTTCGTATCATAATAAGCCATCCCAAGATTGCATCGTGCATGAAAAGTTAAATAATCCACTCCACAATCTTTAATCCTGTCGGTAAATTCTTCTACGTCGAAGTTTGCCCCTACATCTGGTATAGCCGGCATCGTATGGTTGTCATAAAAAAGACAATATTTAGGTTGATGCATTTCTGTGTACCTCGATGAGGAATTGGATCTTTCTTGTGAAAAAACAAAAAAGGAGGATGTTGTAAAAAATATTATTAATAATAGTTCTTTCATTCTATTGGATCTTTAAAGGTAAAAATGATACTACCCTGTTATATTTTCTTTTTTTTTTACATATGATTCACCCGGAAGATATTGCCTGAACTTCAATAGATAGAAATGTAAGTTATTTGCTATTTTCTAATTTGAGTAACTAGTCAGGCAAATAACTTACAAATCATATTATTCACTATTTTAATTAATAACCAGGATTTTGCTCCAGGCTCTCATTTATATTTATCTCGAAGATAGGTATAGGTAAAAATTGATATTGAGAAGTAATACTACCTGTTTTATCAAGAACAATTTTATGTCCACGATATTTACCTTCTGTTTCGACACTATATTGAGTATAGTTTTCAGGATCATCAGTTAATTTCAATCCATAAAATTTACGGTTAACCCGTTCTTCCATTATGCCCCATCTACGAATATCCCACCATCTGATGAATTCTTCCTGACTAAGTTCAATTCTTCTCTCATTCCGGACTATTTCACGCAGCTTATCAGGACTAAGTTCGGTAACAATACCGATATTAACTGCTTCCCGGGTTCTAAGCTGGTTAATAGTTTCATCTAAAAGTTCCTGAGTAATCATATCACCGGCTTCCAATTTACTTTCCAGATAACTAAGTAATATTTCTGCATAGCGCATACGAATAATATCATCTCCCGAGGAACCCCAATCACCATCATAATCTTCGGTTACCATCTTTTTCTGACCATAACCTGTAGCACCAACAAGACTATTTAATTCATTAGTTGGATCATAAACAACTCCGCGAAACTCAGTATAGAATGGTAAGAATACACTTGCATATAATCGAGGATCTCTATTTTCAAAAGGATTTTGAGGATCATAAAGTGGAGACTCATCAATTGGCAATCCATCAACCATTGGGAAAGCATCTACAAGATTTTGGTATAAAAAACTTTCTGAATAACCTCCATAAAAGTCAGGATGATAATTCCTTTGATTATGTGAGTTTCCATAAAGACCGGCAAGAATGTTCGTAAAGAGAATATTCTCGCTACTGGTTTCACCTGATTCTTCAAATAATTCTTTATAGCGTGGATCTATCATATGTACACCCAAATCGATAACGGATTTGAATGCTGCAGCCGCCTCCGCCCAATTTTGCTGTGTCATTAATAACCTGCCTTTAATTCCATAAGCAGCAGCTCTGACAATTCTTCCTCTATCACTCTCAGGCCTCTCAGCCGGAAGGTCAGGTGCTAATTCAGTTAACTCCTGAATAGCAAAATCCTGCACTTGTTTTTGAGGGGTACGAGTTTGTGTATTTGCTTCTTCTATGGTAAGTGTTTTGGTAATTAAGGGAACTGCACCATAAAGCGTTGACAAATAAAAATATTCATAAGCTCTCAGAAATCGTACTTCAGCGATAACTTCAGCCTTTGCTGCAGCATCCATTTCCACCTTATCAATATTTTCAAGGAAATAATTGCATTTAAAAATTGTTGCATAAGCTCTATTCCAAATTGCCTGAACCACCTGAGTATCGCCTTCCCTGACATAACCGGAATAAATAACCCCCACAGAACCATGCTTATAACCGGCATTATCGGTCATGCTTTCCATGATCAGATATTCATTTGTGTAAGCATTATTGCCAACATTGCTCATCCGATAGCATCCGGTTAACGCAAGCATTGCATGTTTTTCATTCTGCCACATTGCAGCTTCAGATAAATCTGTCAATGGCTGTTCATCTAAAAATTCTTCACATCCTGTTTGTCCTAGTAATAGAATGATAAAAATCACTATGGACAAGCTAAATTTATTTAAGAGTTTCATAAGGCAATGTTTTATTTTTTAAAAATTAATTTCTACACCCACCGAATAACTTTTCAAGAGTGGGAAAAACCTTCTGGTTCCACCTACTGCCATTTCAGGATCAAAACCATCGTAATAATCAGTAATTGTGAAGAGATTTTCACCTGTCACATATAGCCTTGCTTTACCAATAGACATATTTTGGAGAAAGCCGGATGGAAAATCATAAGAAAGCTGTAGGTTTTTAAGTCGGATAAATGTTGCATCTCTATACCAAAAATCTACCGGATTCTGTAAATAAAAGTCTGTTGTAGTGATTACCATTCTTGGATACATAGCATTCACATCGGGGTTAGCTTCAGTCCATCTGTTTTCAAAGGCCTCTCTTTGTACGTTCCCATTGTTATCGAGCGGAAAGAAGTGTTCCAGCCTATTCATATCCACTCTTCCACCTTCACCCTGGAACAACATGTTGACGCTAAAATTTTTATATCCTCCGGTAAGTGTTATCCCATATGTTGTTATTGGTAAAGGCTGCCCGATAATGGTCCTGTCGTAACCCGAGTTTACTACACCATCCGGTACTCCTTCAGGTCCACTTATATCCAGATATTTTATACCTCCGGGAGTACTTAAAACTGAGAATGGTTGGGTAGGAAGATTTGCAAGTTCTGCTTCATCTTTAATTAAACCGTCTGACTTATACCCGAAAGTACTACCAATTGGATATCCTACAAACAACCCTCTGTTAATGTCTCTTTCCAAATCTCCGTAAAGATTAAGAACCTTGTTATGAACAATTGAGAACACACCGGAAATGCCGTATGAAAAATCTCCTGCAGTATTTCTGTATGCCAAATTGAAATCCCAGCCTCTGTTTTCAACCTCACCTGCATTGGTTGCTGAGGGTGAAGCACCTAATAAATAGGAAACAGAAACATTATATAGGATATTCTCAGTCTTTTTAATAAAGTAATCTGCAACAAATTCAAGTTTATTGTCCAAAAATCCTAAATCAATTCCCACATTCGTAATAGTTGTAGTTTCCCATCTGATATCCTTGTTTGCAACAGTAGTAACTGCTGCACCCGGAGCCATTTCACTTCCAAAGGGGTAATTCTGTCCAAGGGCAATAATATCCTGATAGGGATAATTACCAATTGATTGATTACCCAGCTCACCCCATGAACCTCTTACTTTTAAATTAGAAAGATTTTGAGATTGTTGTAAAAAGCCTTCCTCTGAAATTCTCCATGCAGCTGAGAAAGAGGGAAAGAATCCAAATTTATTCCCATCAGGGAATCTTGACGATCCATCATACCTGAAATTAGATTCTAATAAATATTTACCACCATAATTATAATTTACTCTTCCGAAGAATGAAGCCAATGTATTTCTCGAAGCTGACCCTCCCTGTGTTCCGCGTACTGTTGAACCTGCATTTATTTCATGTATATCATTACTGGGTAAATCATCACGAAAGGCACTTATTCCATTAGAAGTATAGGCTTGACCTGACACACCCCCCAATAAAGTGATAGCATGGTTACCAAATGTATTACTATAGTTAGCAATTGCCTGTGTTGTCAACGCATCACTTTTACCCCATGATGTAGTTAATCTGTTTAGATCTATACCATAATTTGGAGTAACTCTGTAAGAGGATATAAAACCTTTGTATTGAGAATTACTTAAAGTATAGCCAACTTGTCCTGTTAAGGTCAAGTTATTAACTATTTCCCAAGATGCTGTTGTATTACCATAAAAATATGAAGCATAGTTATGGATGAAATTTTTTGAGTTTAAATCTGCTTCCGGATGTAAGCTTTCATTTCGTCCGTAATAACCATCTTCAGTAAATCCGGGTATAGCGTTCGAATTTCTCATTGCTCCTCTGACTATTCCACCTAGTCCGCCAAAATCATAACCGTTATTTGGTTGTTCATTATTATCGATATATCCAAAAAGTTTCACGCTAACATCAAAAGATTCACTTAATTTAGAGTCCAGGTTTAAACGAAGATCATATCTGTCGTTGTATGTCTTCTTAATAATCCCTTCTTTGTCATAATATCCTGCTGAGAAAAGATATTGTGTTTCCTGTGAACCTCCCTGGATACCTACTGAATGTTTATGTTGTAAACCACTGCCTGATCCAAACAGATAATCTATGTGGTCGAAATTTGGAAAAGCAGGATCATTTCCGGCCCTGAATTTTTGTATTTGATCTTCAGTATATCGGGGTGCCTGTCCCATATTTGTGTAAGCTTCATTTACTATTTCAGCATATTCCCAGGAGTTAACCATTTCCGGAATCATAGTAGGAACAGATTGGGTTATAGATGAATGAATCCTTACAATCGGTTTTCCTGATTTTCCCTGCTTAGTAGTAACAAGGATTACTCCATTAGCAGCTTTTGATCCATAAATAGCAGCAGATGATGCATCTTTTAAAATCGAAACGCTTTCAATATCATCCGGATCCAGATTATCGATTCCCGATTCAATACCATCTACTAGAATGAGGGGTGCTGTACCGGCACCACTAAAGGTACCCTGACCCCTGATAAGTAATGAAGCGCCATCTTCGGTAGGGTTACCTGAAGACTGTCTTACTTGTATACCACTCATAGCTCCTTGCAACAGAAGTGAGGATTTAGTTACATTTCTTGCTTCCAGTTGTTCTGTATTAACGCTGGCAACAGACCCTGTTAAATTCACTCTTTTCTGTGTACCATATCCAACTGCAACAACTTCCTCTAATCCTATCGCCTCTTCTTCCATAACAACATCAATCCTTGACTGATTTCCAACAACCACCTCCTGAGTATGCATACCTACGAATGAAAACACTAAAGTAGCATCTTCGGGCACGTTAGGTAAACTGTAGTTCCCCATTGCATCTGTAACGGTTCCCTGAGTTGTACCTTTAACTACCACTGTTACCCCCGGAAGGGGTTGTCCATTAACATTTGAGGCCGTTCCTGTCACTGCAGACTGTTGGGATAAAGCTGCATTAAGCGCCGATGAAAGCAATTCTTTACCATCACCTTTTTTACGCAATACGATATATCTGTCCAGAACACTGTAATTAAAATTTGAACCTTCTAATGCCCTGTCAAGGATATCCATAATAGTGGCGTTGCTTGCCTCAAGATTTATTCGATCCAGCTTCTTCAATTCTTCTTTTTGATAGTAGAAATAGAACTCACTGTTCTG
>DASRQG010000447.1:0-9394 GCA_035645995.1 Mariniphaga sp.
CCTAAAACTATATATGATTTTGTTACCATAGAACCATATGCGTCAGAAAAATATCCCGACGGCCTGCACAATCATGAAGGAGAAAAGAAAAAATTCATTACTGCTTTAAATGAAACTTTAAAAGACGAATTCAGGCGGAATCCGAACACATTTATGTGGGGACAGGATATTGCCAATAAAGATAAAGGAGGGATTTTTAATGTTTCAAAAGGGTTACAACAGGAATTTGGTGCCAAAAGAGTTTTTAATGCTCCAATTGCCGAAGATTTTATTGTTGGAACAGCGAATGGAATGTCTCGATTTGATGAAAAAATACGTATTGTAATTGAAGGAGCAGAATTTGCGGATTATTTTTGGCCGGCAATGGAACAATACGTTGAAAGCAGCCACGACTATTGGCGATCGAATGGAAAGTTCACACCCAATGTGACAATTCGTCTGGCATCGGGAGGTTATATTGGTGGAGGTCTCTATCATTCACAAACAATTGAAGGCTCATTGGTATCTATTCCAGGTGTGAGGATTGTTTATCCATCATTTGCAGATGATGCGGCTGGGTTATTGAGAACATCAATTCGCTCCAAAGGAGTTACCATGTTTATGGAGCCAAAAACTTTATATCAAAGTCCTAAAGCAGCTACTCCGATTCCTGATGATTTTGAAGTGCCTTTTGGTAAGGGTAGAATTAGGAAAGAGGGAAGTGATCTTACAATTATAACATATGGTAATGCCACTCATTTAAGTTTGGATGCTGCAAAAAAACTCGAAGAAGAAGGATATCAGGTTGAAGTAATTGATTTACGATCACTGGTTCCACTCGATGAAGAAATGATCCTGCAATCAATATCAAAAACGAATAAGGCACTTATTGCCCATGAAGATAAAGTTTTTGGAGGGTTTGGTGGCGAATTGAGTGCTATCATTACTGAGAAAGCATTTGAATATCTTGATGCCCCTGTTAAGCGTGTCGGTTCTACTTACACTCCGGTAGGATTTAATACGATTCTGGAAAGGGCTGTTTTACCTGATGCCCTGAGGATATATAATGCTGCTAAGGAATTGATTGAATATTAAATTGAATTGAAGATGAGTAAAAAAACAGCTATTATTTATAGTTATCATACACATAAATCTAAGAAAGTTGCTGAAAAGATCATTGAAGCCTGGGGAAAAGAAGAAGTTGAACCTATCAATGCAGAAGAACTTGAAAAGAATATTTTTGAAAAATTTGATAATTTTATTTTGAGTGCTCCTACTTGGTTCGATGGAGAATTACCAAATTATTGGGATGAATTTGTTCCTGATTTAGAAGAAATGGATTTGAAGGACAAAAGATTTGCAATATTTGGATTAGGGGATCAAAAGGGATATCCTGAAAATTTTTGTGATGCTATTGGTTTATTGGCAGAGATTATTGAACAGTGTGGAGGGAAAATTGCAGGGCACACCTCAATTGAGGGCTATACCTACGAATCATCAAAAGCACAACGAGGAGATCAATTTGTAGGACTTCCTCTTGATCAGGATAATCAGGCCAGGTTAACTTCTGACAGGATAAAAAAATGGGTTGAACATCTTAAAAGCGAATTCAAATAACACATTTTCATTTTATAATCTTTGATAATTAAAACTGTCTGCGGCTTTGCTCAGGCAGTTTTTTATGCCGTGTATCCTAAAAACCAGGTGTTGTAAATCTATAATTGGGTTTTTTGTGAGCCATTTACCATTAACTCCATTACGTTTTCCTTAAACTTGATTAGATATTCATAAAATCAAGAGAACTCGTTATCAAAAACTGGAAACATATGTATACAATCCTGAACAATCACCTTCTTATTCAGTGTACATTTGTGTATAATACTAATATAGAGTGATGGATATCAATATTTTACAAATAATTATTTTGTGTTGGCTTAAGTAAAATGGTTTACGGATGTAAATTATTCTAATAGCAAAATTTATCGAAGGTGAATAAAAATATCACGAATGATACTTATTGTTTTATTAAGTGTATTGTTGTAAAATATAAATTCTCAACACCTATTGTCGATTTAAATAGAATTATTGGAAAATGTTATTCAGAACAAACGTGTCAAAATTGCGATAAAATACAATTATGGATAATGGCATTAACAATATCATCTTCTTATTGAGTTAATATTGTTAAGTAGAAAAAACCAATCATGTTATTTTATTATCCAGAAGGTTAAAAACGCCTCTCATTCGTTTCGGGATACATTTTATTGATTAATTTTGTGCCTTTTAAATAAAGTCCTGAAAAATGTTGTCCGAAACAAGATACATATTTGTAACAGGTGGAGTTACATCTTCATTGGGTAAAGGTATACTTGCATCCTCTTTAGCAAAGTTGCTTCAGTTAAGAGGTTTTACTGTGACCATTCAAAAGTTGGATCCATACCTGAATGTTGATCCCGGAACTTTAAACCCTTATGAACACGGAGAATGTTTTGTTACTGACGACGGGGCCGAAACTGACCTGGATTTAGGTCATTACGAACGTTTTTTGAATGAACCTACTTCACAGGCAAACAATGTTACAACAGGCCGGATATATCAATCAGTAATTAATAAAGAAAGACATGGTGATTATCTGGGAAAAACAGTTCAAATCATTCCTCATATTACAGATGAAATAAAGCGGCGAATAAAAATACTTGGGTCTAAAAGCAAATATGACTTTGTAATAACTGAAATAGGTGGTACAGTTGGTGATATTGAGTCATTACCCTATATTGAATCTGTGCGACAGTTAAAAAGAGAACTTGGATCAAAGGCTGTAGTAATACACCTAACACTTGTACCATATTTAGCTGCTACAGGGGAACTTAAAACAAAACCCACCCAGCATTCGGTAAAACAATTACTGGAAGCAGGAGTGCAACCTGATATCCTGGTATTACGTACAGAACATGACATAGAGCAGTCGATTCGTGAAAAGGTTGCTTTATTCTGTAATGTTGATCCTGACGCAGTTATACAATCAGTAGATGTGCCAACAATTTATGAAGTACCTTTAAAAATGTTGGCAGAAAAGCTCGATTTAGCTGTACTTAAAAAACTTGGTTTTGAAGTTACTGATGATGTGGAATTAGGAGCCTGGAATGATTTCCTGGAGCGGCACAAGAATCCGACCCATGAAGTTAAGATTGGCCTTGTGGGGAAGTATGTTGAATTGAGAGATGCATATAAATCCATTGCTGAAGCTTTAGTACATGCAGGAGCTGAAAATTCCTGTAAAGTTAAAATAAACTGGATTCACTCTGAGAAACTTGAATTGGAAAATCATGCCGAAATATTAACAGGAATTGATGGTATTATTGTAGCCCCTGGATTTGGCCATCGAGGAATGGAGGGCAAATTATTAGCAGCAAAATATGCTCGTGAAAACAATATCCCCTTTTTGGGAATTTGTTTAGGAATGCAGGTTGCAGTAATCGAATTTGCGAGAAATGTATTGAATCTTCAGGAGGCAGATTCAAGCGAAATGAATCCGCAATCTCCCTTCCCGGTTATTGACCTGATGGAACATCAAAAAGGAATTACTGATTATGGGGGAACAATGCGGTTAGGGTCATATGAATGCAGATTAATAAATGAAACCTCAAAGTCGTATCTTGCATATAATAAATTGACGATATATGAACGGCACCGGCACCGATATGAATTTAATGACTCATATAGAGATCAATTTATTCAAGCCGGAATGGAGCCTGTTGGCATAAATCCGGAGACAGATTTGGTAGAGATAGTGGAGATTCCGTCGCACAAATGGTTTGTTGGTGTGCAGTTTCATCCTGAATACAAAAGTACAGTTCTTAATCCTCATCCATTATTTGTTGATTTTATAAAAAATTCATTACTAAAATAAAAAAATGGACAGAAATTCAATTGTTGGGATACTATTAATTTTTACAATTCTAATTGTATTTTCAATAATCAATCAACCGTCACAGGAAGAAGTAGAAGCAGCCAGACAACGTCAGGATTCTATTGCACAGGTTGAAGCTCAAAAATCATTGCAGCTTGAACAGGATAATCAAAATGTAATTCAGGAACAGCAAGATGTAGTTGCTGTGCCCGATTCCATCGTTGCCGAAAAAGATCTACAGGATAAAATAGATCAATTTGGTGTATTTGGAAGTTCCGCCCTAGGTAAGCAAGAATTCTATACGCTTGAAAATAATCTGATGAAAATTACTTTTACCAATCTTGGTGGAAGAATTTATTCAGTAGAATTAAAAGGATTCCAAACTCATGATGGTGAACCACTCATCTTATTTGAAGGCGATAAATCACAATTTGGATTGAATTTTTTTGCACAAAACAGGAGCATACAAACCGACCAACTTTATTTTACCCCGGAATTTGAAGAAAATACTTTAGTGGTAAACGGTCCTGAAGTAAGAACAGGAAGTGAAGGTAGGATAAAATTTAATGAAGAAAATCCGGGGGAGTCAAAGTCTGTTTCCTTTCGGCTGGAAGTAGCACCCGGCAGGTTTATGGAGTATATATATACCCTTGATTACAATTCCTTTATGGTTGATTTTGATATTAGTTTACAAGGAATGAATCAATATATTGCTTCAAATCAAAATTATTTGAGCCTGACCTGGGGATTTGATGTACCCAGACAAGAAAGGCAATCTCGTTTTGGAGAAGATAGGTATACAACAATTCATTATAAATTTTACCAGGATGATATTGATAAACTTTCTCAAAATAAATCAGATGAAGAGGATTTAAACACCCGGGTTAAATGGATTGGATTTAAGCAATTATTCTTTAGTTCCTCTATTATTGCTGAAGAAGCATTTCCAAATGCATTGGTTCGTTCAGAGAAATATGAAGAACACCCGGAATATCTGGCTAATTTTTATTCAGAAATATCAATTCCTTATGAAGGTGCAGCAAATGAAAAAATGGACATGCAGTTTTATTTCGGGCCAAACCATTATCAAACATTGCGTCAATATGATATTGACCTTGAAAGTCAGGTTGATTTAGGATATGCAATTGTAAGGCCGGTCAATAAATATCTTATCATTCCTACTTTCAATTTCTTAAGGAAATATATCGACAATTTCGGTATTATAATATTGTTGCTTACGATTTTTATTAAGACAATTCTTTTCCCGTTCACCTATAAGTCATACATCTCTCAGGCGAAAATGCGTGCTTTAAAGCCCGAAATAGATGATTTAAATAAAAAGTATGGGAATGATAAGCCTATGGAAAAACAACAAGCTGTAATGGCCTTATACAAGAAGGCAGGTGTCAATCCAATGGGTGGTTGTTTGCCAATGCTGTTGCAGTTCCCGATATTAATAGCTATGTTCTTTTTCTTTCCCACATCTATAGAACTAAGACAGGAAGGTTTTTTATGGGCTCATGATTTATCGACATACGATTCTATATTAGACTTACCTTTTACAATACCATTTTATGGAAATCATGTAAGTTTATTTGTGTTGTTGATGACATTGACAACAATTATATCTACCCGGATGAATCAACAGGCTACAGCAAGCCAGGGAATGCCAGGTATGAAAACAATGATGTACCTGATGCCTATTATGTTTTTGTTTATCCTGAACAATTATTCTGCAGGGTTAAGCTATTATTACTTCCTGGCAAACGTTATTACAATTGGACAAACATATATTATCCGTTCTTTTATCGATGAAGATAAGATCAGAGCACAGTTACAGGTTAACAAAAAGAAGCCGGTTACAAAATCTAAATTCCAGAAGAAGCTGGAAGAGATGGCAAAACAAAGGGGTGTTCAATTACCAAAAAAATAAATATTAAGAAAGTGAAGCCGGAATTACAAACCGGCTTTTCTTTTTAATGATTTGCCTTTAGAAGGTGATATTAACGATCAAGGATAATATTATATTTACATTTGCATATCAACAGAAAATGCGATGAAAAAGAGATTGTGTTTCTGTTTTCTAATTTTTATTGCTTGTATTTCTTCAGGCACAAACCGTGGCTTTCAGTTGTGGAATCAAAATGGAATAGAAGTAATTTTAAATGATAAACTTTCTATTGGTGCAAATGAAAAAATTCAATATCGCACCGAATCCGGAAGATTGGGGTTAAAATATGGCGATGTATTTTTGCATCGTAAAGTCCTTCCTTGGTTAGATATAGGCCTATCTGGTCGTGTTTTATTGATGAATGAACCTGGTGGGTGGTTACAGGAAAACCGTCCTATGATATATTGTAATTTAAAAAAAAGAATGGGTATTTTTTCAGTAAATATTGCAAATAGGATGGGATATCGGATGTTCGATCTTCTTGAAGATCATTTCAGACATCGTCATATGGTTACGTTGGAGGTTAATCCCTTTCATCTTACAAATACATTTTCATTTTATATGGGTGAAGAAGCATTTTACCTTCTTAATAAGGAGCATTTTCACCTTTTTCGTCTTCATTCGGGGACAAAAATTAAATGTAACAATCTTCTTGAAATGAAGCTTTATTATGTATTTGAAAGATTAAGAAAAACAAATGGATGGAATCCGTCTGATGTACTTGGCTTTGATATGAAAATAAAATTTTAGGTATGTAATATTTTTTCCTTCAGGTGCTTAAACTATTTTATTTCAAACAAGTCGAATAGGTATTAATCAATAAAAAATAAGTACCATGAAACAGATTATTTTCATTTTATTGTTCACAATGATGACAGCTCTAATTGGCAATGCACAACCCAGACAGAGAAACATAAGTCCGGAAGACATAGCAAAACGTTCTACTGAACAGATAAAGGAAGCTGTTAACCTGAATGAAAAGCAGGAAAAGCAAATATATGAATTAAATCTTGAAACCGGTAAAAAAATGAGAGCCTTGAGAGAAGATGCTCAAGGAGGCGGATTTGAAGAAATGCGTGAGAAGATGAGTGAATTAAGAGCAGATCAGGATAAAAAAATGAAAGTAATACTTTCTTCAGATCAGTGGAAAAAATATGAATCCTACAGGGCAGAAAGAAGGGCAGGAATGAATCAGCGCCGGAGGTAGAGAAGATAATTTATCACAACAACAATTAAATAGTAAAAGGGCTGAGAAATCAACCCTTTTTTACATTGAAAAGCTCTTTTTTAGATATACCATTTTAATAGCAGTAACAGCTGCTTCATCGCCTTTATTACCATGTTTTCCACCGGCCCGGTCTAAGGCCTGTTGTTGATTTTCGGTGGTTAGTACGCCAAAAATAAAAGGCTTATTATATTTGAGGTTTAAGTCCATAGTACCTTTAGTCACCCCCTGACATATAAAATCGAAGTGTCTGGTCTCACCTTGAATTACACATCCCAGCAATATTATAGCATCTACATTTTCAAGTTCTGCAAAGTATTGTGCCCCTAAAGGTAATTCAAAGCTTCCTGGTACATGTTTAACCAGAATATTCTCCTCCATGGCACCATGTTTTTTTAATGTATTAATAGCTCCGGAAGCAAGAGCAGAAGTAACTTCAATATTCCACTCCGCCATTACGATTCCAAATTTCATATTTTTCGCAGAGGGTACAGTTTTAATGTCGTATTGTGAAAGATCCTTTGTCGCCATTTTTTTTAATAAAAAACCCCTCACGGGGAGGGGCATATAAATTAGATTGTCTTATCCCAATTTTACTTGCAAGCGGGCAATATACTTATCGGCTTCTTGCCCCTCAATTGTTTGCGGATATTTTTCTTTAAGTTCTTGAAATAGAGCAAGAGCATCTTGTAAGTTATCAAGCGATTCAAGCACTTTTGCTGCTTTCATCATATACACAGGACTTGTCAGTTCATTATCATTCATCTGATAAGCTTTCCGGTAATGCTTCAATGCAGTATTAGTATCACCAAGTTCGAGGCTGGCATCACCTTTTGCTCCTTCAGCTATCGGACCTACAAGTAAATCTTTCGAATTAAAATCATTCAGATAATCAAGGGCATTTTCATATTCACCCAGGTGCAGGTAGGAAATGCCTGTATAGTATTTTGCCAGGTTAGCTGCCTTGGTCATCTTGTAATCATCAATAATATCAAGAAAACCCAGGTAGTTTCCATCTCCGTTAATTGCCAGATTGAATGAATCGCGTTCAAAATAATTTTCAGCCATGAACATTTGGGATAATGCTTCCTCTTGTCGCGGTTGAAGATAAAATCTGGTAACTCCTAAATATGCAATTACTACAACAATTAAAGCAACTATTACAAATGTAATTGGCTTTTGATTTTCCTCAATAAATCTTTCCGTTCTCGTCAATGCACTCTCAAGTTCCTGTAAATTATCATCCTGTTGAGCTTGAGTTTTCTTATTTGCCATAGCGTTAGTTTTCAAAATTGTGCCGCAAAAATAGCTTTTTTTTAGAAACAGTACCGCATAGTTGCCTTTAAATTTTGCCTTAAATAAATATGACTTTGTTATTCCATCAAAAAAAGTTCATAAAGTTCCCATAGCCATCTTTTTTAGTTAGATTTGCGAATTAACGATGAGTATTCATTTTATGCACATTGAGGATATATCCATTGTCAATTACAAAAACCTGAAAGATGTTAAAGTCGAATTTTCTCCCCGGCTAAATTGTTTTATAGGAAATAATGGGGCAGGTAAGACTAATCTTATGGATGCTATATATTATCTTTCATTTTGTAAAAGTTTTTTTAATGCCGCCGATCAGATGAATGTAAGCCACAATGAGAATTATTTTATACTAGGTGGCAATTATCAGAGGCTAAGTTCTTCCGAAAGCATTAGTTGCGGATTTAATATAGGACAGAAAAAACTATTCAAACGCAATTCGAAGGTTTATAAAAGATTAATGAACCATATAGGCCTGCTGCCTTTGGTAATGGTATCTCCCTCAGATACTAGCTTGATTCTGGGTGGAAGCGATGAACGCCGTAAATTTATGGATGGAGTTATTTCACAATTTAATCAATCGTATCTTGATAACCTTCTAAAATATAATAGAGCTTTAGCACAGCGTAATAATTTATTAAAACAATTTGCATCAGGCCTTCCATTCGATCAGGAGTTATTGGGAATATGGGATCATCGTCTGCTCGAATATGGTAAGCAGATTCATAGTGAGAGAAAAGTTTTTATTGAAAAACTAATTCCGGTATTTCAAAAATATTATTCTTTTATATCGCAGGGAAATGAACAAGTAGGTTTAATTCATCAAAGTGATTTATATGAGGATGATTTTGAATCTTTGCTCAATCACTCACTTACAAAAGACCGGCATGCACAGTATACCACTGTAGGTATTCATAAGGATGACTTAATATTCAATATTGATAAATATCCTATAAAAAAGCTAGGATCACAAGGTCAGAATAAAACATACCTGGTTGCATTAAAGCTAGCTCAATAT
>DASRQG010000448.1:0-6544 GCA_035645995.1 Mariniphaga sp.
CTTCTGCGAGTAATTGTGTAAAGTTTGTTATAATATTCAAAGGAGTACGAATCTCATGCGACAGGTTGGCTAAAAAGGCTGATTTAAGGCGATCGCTTTCTTCTGCTTTTTTCTTGGCTTTTTCCAGATTAAACTCTGCTGTTTTCCTACGAGTTATATCTCTTGAAACGGAAATAACTGAATGAGTATTCAGGCGTGCAAGCCTCATTTCAAACATTAATGTACCGTTGGGTGTATTTAATGAATATTCTATTGATTCAATCGTGTTACGATTAAGACAGCTGTGTATGCAGTTCATTATTTTCTCTGCCATGTTATCAGGAAAACCTACTTCAAAAATGGTACTCCCAATAATATTTGCATCCTCAACTTTGAAAAGATCACTTTCTTTAACCACAAAATCTTCGTAGGTACCATCTCTACCAATCACAAAGAACATATCAGGTATTGCCTCAAGCAGAACTTTGTACCGCTGTTTACTTTCCTCCAGTTCTTCAAGCTTCTTTGTTGATTTAGTAATATCTTCAAGTATAACAAAAAATGAATTCACATCAGGTTTCAGAATATGTACTCTAAACCATGATTCAATTGCTGATGCATAAAATTCATGGTTTTTAACTGAATCATAAAGAAGATAATTATTCAAATCAAATGATTGGCGCAAAGCAAGATTAAAGATATAATTAGCTTCCTGCCCTTTCGCTTCATGTAATTGAATTCGGAACAACGATTCAAAAGCGTTATTAACATTCTCTGTCAGCAGATTGACAACATTACCCTGCTCGTCGCGTACTGCTTTAATTTTTATAACAGGAAAAGCTGATTCACGAAAAACTTTAGATTGAGATTGATGCAAATCACGAAGGTTGTTCGTTAATTGGCCTGCAAGGGATTTATATTTTCGTCGTATCAAATAACCACCCGTGAAAAGTATAACATACACAACGAGAGGGTGTGGAATAATAAAATTTGGCCCTGCAAAAAAACCGAAAAAACGATCTGCTTTCATCAATTGAAACACGATGGTGATAAAGGCAAAAATAGAATAGAGGAAAATCTTACTATCTGCAGATGAAAAATAAAAAAGAAAGAAAGCACCTATTAATAATATACCTGTCGATTGGTAAACGGTATTTGAAGGTTCAGTATGCAGAGCGAAGTCAGATATGTAATAAATATATACAAATACAGGAACCGTATAGGTAAAATTTAAAACATAACTGATTTTATTTTTCACAGTAGCACCTAATGATAATAACAAGGCTGATACTAATAAAAAATCAAAGATATTATTTAACCCGGGTCCGTCATTAAATAATTTGAACAGAAATTGCAACAATGCTGCAAAAAACAGTACTGCAAGCAGAACCAACAATTCAAATAATTTTTGTTTTTCAATATTTGAAACATTTGGCCACAGCTTAGCTGAAATGGTATGGTATAATGGTCTGTTCAAGGCCATAAAAATAAGGATAATGGCAAAATAACAGTTCTCTTTTTAAAAAATTCGAAGTTACTAAGTTCTTTTTATTTTCAAACAGTTATAAGAAATTTATATATTGCTTTTTAAAAAAGCCAAATACCGCCTCCTGCAACAACTATATATTTTTTATTGTAAATATTTGTCTAACTGATTTTTGTTATGATTTTCTTACTATGTATTCTTTAGATTTGCAATAAACGTCATAAAAAAGGAAACAGATGACAAAAGGAATATTTAAAGTACCCACAGTAAAGAATGAGCCGGTATTGAGTTATGCACCCGGCAGTAGAGAAAGAATACTAGTACAAGAAATGATCAAAGAACTGCGTTCACAGGAAATTGATCTCCCCATGGTTATTGGAGGTAAAGAAGTTTATACCGACCGAAAGATACGTATGTTTCCACCACACGACATAGAACATACACTTGGTTACTATAACCAGGGGGATTCAAGTCATGTTGAGATGGCAATTGATGCCGCACTGAGTGCCCGGCAAAAATGGGCTAGCCTTGCATGGCAACATCGTGCATCTATATTCCTCAAGGCTGCCGATCTTCTGGCAGGCCCCTATCGCGAAAAAATCAATGCTGCTTCCATGTTAGGCCAATCAAAAAATATATATCAGGCTGAGATAGATGCTGCTTGTGAGCTGGCCGATTTTTACCGGTATGGGGTAAAGGCCATGACAGACATCTATAATCTGCAGCCTGATTCTAGTGCCGGTATTTGGAACTACAATGAGTATCGTCCACTCGAAGGGTTCATATTTGCCCTTACACCTTTCAACTTCACTTCCATAGCCGGAAATTTGCCTGTAGCTCCTGCTTTAATGGGAAATGTGGCGGTGTGGAAACCATCAAAATCTGCTGTTTACTCTGCAGCTGTTATAATGGAAGTTTTACGTGAAGCAGGGCTGCCTGATGGTATAATCAATCTTGTATTTGCCCCAGGCCCTGTTGTAGCTGAAATAGTACTCACCCATCCGTCTTTTGCAGGCATTCACTTCACAGGTTCTACTGCAGTGTTTCAAAATATCTGGAAAACCATTGGGAATAACATCCATAAATACAAATCCTATCCGCGCATTGTAGGAGAAACCGGTGGAAAAGATTTTATTTTTGCAGACAATACTGCCAAAATACCTGAACTAACAACTGCTATTGTAAGAGGAGCTTTTGAATATCAGGGACAAAAATGTTCCGCGGCATCTCGAGTATATATACCCGAAAGTATATGGCCCTCATTAAAACATGAACTGGGAAATGTCTTGAAAACCATAAAAATGGGCCCGCCTGAGGACTTCACAAATTTCGTAAATGCTGTTATTGATGAAGCGTCGTTTGATAAACTAAAAGAAGTAATTGATAAAGCAGGGACAGATCAAGATGCTGAAGTAATTTTTGGAGGAAATTGTGATAAAACAAAAGGCTACTTTATTGAACCTACTGTTATTCTTGCAAAAAAACCTGACTATATTACCATGCAGGAAGAATTATTTGGCCCTGTGCTCACTTTGTATGTATATGATGACGAAAAGCTGGATGAAACACTCGACATATTGGATAAAACATCCATATATGCACTTACCGGAGCTGTTTTCTCTCAAGACAGATATACCATTGAGAAAATTACAAAACGTCTGGAAAATACTGCAGGCAATTTTTATATCAACGATAAACCAACCGGAGCCGTGGTAGGGCAGCAGCCATTCGGTGGTGCTCGTGGTTCAGGAACAAACGATAAGGCAGGATCAGTATTTAATCTATTACGTTGGGTCTCTGTTCGTACCATAAAAGAAAATCTGGTACCACCTGCAAATTATATGTATCCCAGCTTCCTGCCAGATTCATATTAACCTTTTAACTATTATCTGTTTATAAAAAGAGGGATGAATTTATTCATTCCTCTTTTTAGTATCTTCTTATTGTCGTACTTTTATCGCAAATTAAACAAGCAGGGAGGACGCATCAGACATGAAAGGAAAATTGTTTAAATTACTGAAAAATAAATATTTTGTAGCTTCAATACTATTCTTAACCTGGATTGTTTTTTTTGATGAAAACAGCTTTGTCTCATGTGCTGAAAATAAACAGAGACTAAATGACCTTACACGGCAAAAGGAACATTATATCGAACGCATAAAAACTGACTCTGAAAAGCTTCAGGATCTCAATGCCGGCAAAAAGGAACTGGAAAAATTTGCCAGGGAACATTATTTTATGAGTAAACCCGATGAAGATATTTTTATTGTGGTGGAAGAATAATACGTGCTATTATATAAAAAAAATCGCATAGTTTTTGTAATAACCTCATTTATCAGTGAATTACTGGTAGAAATAATTTATATTGCTAAGCTATGAGTGATAATTTAGATATTTTTAAAATACAATCGAACAACATTGCACCGCAAAAAGGAAGAGTGCTGATAGCAGAACCTTTCCTGCCCGGAAGCTATTTTAACCGATCCGTAATACTTTTGGTTGCATATAGCGACAAAGGTGCTGTTGGCTTTATTTTAAACAAAAAAGTTGATTTAGCCATCCATGATATTTTACCGGGATTTCCTGAATTTCAAGGTGATGTTTATCTGGGTGGCCCGGTATCTACCGATTCAGTTTATTTTCTTCATAAACTTGGAAATAAATTACCGGGAAGCATACAAGTTTTAAATAATTTGTTTTGGGGGGGAGATTTCGAAGTATTAAAACAATTAATTGGTGAAGGGAGAATAGATCCTGCCGAAGTACGCTTTTATGTTGGATATTCCGGTTGGGACTCAGGACAGCTGGAACGCGAAATAAAGGAAGATTCATGGCTCGTAAACGATGTAGATGAGGATATAATAATGAAGGACCTTAAACCTTCTTCCTGGACTGAATTTGTAAAAAAAGTTGGGGACCGGTATACTGTGTGGGAGAATTTCCCCGAAAATCCGGCCATGAATTGATGATGTTAATCATTAAAGTTAAATGACAGGATGCATCGATATTGCCTTACTTTTTAATAATTGGTTTATCTCTACGTTTATTTCTTTTGAAAAATAATGTATATAGCGAATTGTCTCTATTCCCATAATCCAACTTAATCCTGTCTCTTCTGATGCTATAAATACTTCATCAGCAGTCAACAGCATTTCTTTAGTAATAAAATTTCTCTCGGAAATACGCAATCCTGTTTTTTCCGAAGCTTTAAGGACAACAGGACGTATAGTGTTATTATGACAACCTGATTGCAAGGAGGGTGTAATCAATTCATCACCTGCAACCATATAAATGTTATTAAAAGCACTCTCACATACATACCCCTGTTCATTAAGTATAACAGTCTGTTGAAACTGCTTGTCATTGAGCTCCGCAATGGAGGCTTGCCAAAGTCGTTCGTTAAAAAACAGGAAACGGGTTAAGCTATTACCAGCATATTTTTTTATTCCGGAAAATTTAACTAACAAGCCGGATTCCGAAAAAGGAAATATAAATTCATGAAATGGATTACCAGAAATTATAGTATGGACAGATGATGTAGAAACAAGAATTTTAATACTAATCAGCCCTGAACGGTAAAATTTGTTTTTATTGAGCATTCGCTTTGTGATTCTGGCTAATTCCCGCTTATCTTTCAATTCGGGCGGAATGGCAATTGAAAGTTGTTCGCATTGATCAATCACTTGGTTCACATTCTCTTCAAACAATGGAATACCACCATATCCAAACCACACTTTCTGAGTTATCAAATGCTGTGAATCAATGAGTTCTTCTGCAAGAACAACATTATTCCATTCAAGCATTTTTCCATCTACCAATAAAAATTTCATGCTTTACTATTCCTGCGTTAGTTCAGCAGGGAAAATACCAAAAAATACATTATTCTAAAAGTAAACTCAAAAGAATTGCCTGATTAACCTATCTGACAAAATAAACCTTACCATAGGTACTATTAGTTATTTCGTAAAGCATGAATCAATTCATCTTTCGACATTTTACTTCTTCCCTCAATTCCTACCTGCCGGGCTTTATCCATTAACTCTTTCTTGGTCCATTTCTCATAGTTCTTACTATGTCCGCCCTTTACCCCTGCATCTTCTGTATTAGCTATACGTGCAGCCTTTTGTTTACTGTACCCGATATCACGCAGCTTTTCGTATTGCTTCTCATTTTTAACTCGTGATGAAGTTTTTTTATCCGGCATAATAAATGTGAATAAAAGAATTAGCAACTAAACGTTCATTGATTACAACTCATACTGGCCTTGCTCTACCTTATTCATAAAAGCGGAGATTGATTCAGTGCCATCTGCACCGAATGAATCGACTACAGTACCTTTTACACCTGATGATGTTTCTAAAGCATATACAATGCTCATATCACCAGGATCTGATGTACCTTCGAAACGATGAAACTCAACTAACTTGACCTCAGAAGGTTGAAATGTTGATTCATCCGCTTTTATAAATTCACCTTTATCACTCACAAAAAAATCTTTTGTAAAGCCTCTTTTTTTTAAATGCTGAACTGCTTCCGATAGTGTTGTGTATTGATTGTTCATTTTAGAAAAATTTGAATGATTACTTCTGCATCTACCTGATTAGAAAAAATCAAGCCAGAATTTAAAGTAGTTTAAATCACTTAATTATTCGTAAATTATACGGTTTAACTGTTAAAAAGTTTGAAATTCATGGGGAAAATATGTGGACAAAATCCCCATAATAATTTTCGTATTTTTAGTAGAAACCTCATTAAAGAGGTTATAAAAGGAAAAAGGAAATAAAAAAAATGGCAGGCATATAAGCCGGGTTCTGTACTTGTACTGTAACCAGAACAAGCCTTTATCATTTATCTGGCCCCGTCATCACTGACGGAATCGCTGCAGCCTACCCCTCCTGATATCCGGCGTGCAACCGAAAACAAAGCGGGCAACCTTGCAGTACAGCAACAGCTGTACAATCAGGATATATTTGGCTTTGCAACCCGTGAGGCATACGGCTGATTGTGTTGCCACAATCACCGGTGGGCTTTTACCCCACCTTTTCACCCGTTCCTGCCTGCCTAAAGCATGCAGGTGGT
>DASRQG010000449.1:0-2771 GCA_035645995.1 Mariniphaga sp.
ATAGATGTTCAAGAATGAGACCAAAAGAGAACTTAGAAGGGGAAATCCGGAGGCATACAAAGAGGTTTTTAGCATTCTTTATCCACGGTTGAAAGGATATTGCAGTCTTTTTGTTAATGATCAGGATGAGGTGGAAGATATTATTCAGGAATGTTTTCTATCATTATGGGAAAATCGTGCCTCTATCGATTCATCAAAAAAAATTGAAAGCTTGTTGTTCGTGATGGCACGTAACAGATGTCTGAATCATCTTAAAAAGCAACATTTAAACACACAAAATATTCAAATTGAAGATATTGCCGGTTCTGAATTGCAATACTTGTATCAAATTGATTTAAATAATAAGGAAGAAAAAACAGTTGAAGAATTAATGGTAGCTTCTTTTCAGAATGCGGTTAATAACCTTCCTTCAAAAATGAGAAATGTTTTTATTTCATGTAAATTGGAAGGTAAAAAACAAAAAGAGGTTGCTGATGAACTGGGGATCAGTGTTAAAATGGTTGAAAAACATATTTCCAGGGCAAAAGATATTATCAGCAATCAATTAAAGCTTCAATATCCTTCATTTATAGTTTTAATTACTGCACTCTGCAGTTAATATTGAATATTTACTTTCTTCTTGTCATATTTTAATAATTATCATAAGCTTCTTATTTCCAGGGCTAAAGCTGTTTTGTGTTAAATAGAAGTAAAATAGTTACAAGTTCAGTACCTTCAAGAGGTAGGGTTTTCATACTTCTAATTGTACTCATTACAGATAGTATTTTATGGAGCACATTTGCAAAAAATATTTTGAAGGGAAAGCATCTGAAGAAGAGCAAAAACAATTGCTGGAATGGTTACGGAGAAAAGGTAATCGTATTGTTTTTAACAACTATAAAACAGAGTGGAGAAATAGCCTGAAGAACGACCAGTTTCCTGGTGGTGGCGAAGAAAGCTGGAATCGTCTTCAGGCAAATCTATGGCAAAAGGATTATCTGAGAATGCAGAGTCGGAAGAAAATAAACCTGTTTTCTAAAATCGCTGCAATTTTTTTCTTTGTAATGAGTATTGGCAGTGTCGCTTTTTATATTCTGAACAGACCTCAAAAAGTTGTTGAAAATTTTACCAGCGTAATAACTGAAAACGGGCAGATATCAAAAATTCAATTATCCGATGGCTCATTAGTATGGCTTAATTCCGGCTCCGAAGTTCAATATAGCAACTTATATGCTTCATCGAACAGGAATATCAAACTTACAGGTGAAGCATATTTTGATGTGACAGGTAATAAAGATTTACCGATGATCGTTGATTGTGGTGATGTTAAAATAAAGGTGCGCGGTACACGTTTCAACATTAATGCATATAAGTCAAATAATTCAGTGGAAGTTACACTGGAGGATGGTGAGGTGGAACTTTTAGAATCAAATTCCGACAAATCTTTTTACAATATGAAACCGGGGGAAAAGGCACAGGTGAATACTTATACCAGTAAGTTTTCGGTCAGTGCTGTTAACACAACACGTTATACTTCCTGGAAAGATGGAATTATTCATATATACAATCTGCCTCTGGAGCAAGTAGTAAAACAGCTTGAAAAGAGGTATAATCAAAAATTTGAACTTGCACCTGAGGTGACACAGATAAAATACACATTTACCATTCAAAATGAATCGCTTGATGAAGTAATTCAGTTAATGGAAAAAATAACTCCTGTGATGGCAGAACAGAAGGGAAATGTAATTGTATTAAAAGGAAATAATATGAATATGAGAAATTCCGGCAGGTAATATATACAAACCGGGAATGCGGCAACATTCCCGGTCAAATATTTACCATCGGTTAAATAATAATAAATGATAAATATTTAATTGTTCAACTAATCACTGTAAAAGTATGAAGAAAATCCAAATTATTGGAGGTTTATACCTCCCATTTTGGAACAAATGTTTTAGATTAATGAGATTAACATTTTTGTTCTTATTGATTGGGTTTATGCAGGCAGCAGCAACTGCTTACAGTCAATCAACCAAGCTTACACTGGATATGAACAGTGTAAAGGTGTCCGAAGTTTTGGATGCTATTGAATCACAATCTGAGTTCCGGTTTGCATATAGTCCCGGATACATCAACCTCGACAGGCAGGTATCGGTGGATCTGTATGAAAAATCGATTGATGAAACCCTTCAAGTGGTTTTTTCAGGAACTGATGTAGAGTATGCCATACACGACAGGCATATAATTTTATACCCGGAAGCAATAGAGCCTGACAATTCTTCTGTAGA
The DNA here is from genome assembly GCA_035645995.1 of Mariniphaga sp. GTDB lineage: Bacteria > Bacteroidota > Bacteroidia > Bacteroidales > Prolixibacteraceae > Mariniphaga. Next base: position 2,268 of record DASRQG010000449.1, read on the forward strand.
AAGAATAATAAGTCAGCAACAACGTGTTGCTACCGGTACCGTTACCGATAATCGTAATCTGCCTCTTCCAGGAGTGACAGTAGTTGTTAAAGGTACGGTGCAAGGTACTGTTACTGATGCTGATGGAAAATTTAGCCTAACTTTACCTTCAGATGCAACTACTTTGCAATTTTCATTTGTAGGTATGAGAACTCAGGAGATTGAAATTGGTAACCGTACAACTTTCAATGTTTCACTCGAAGAAGAGACCATTGGTATTGATGAAGTTGTTGCAATTGGTTATGGTACCCAGCGTAGAAGCCTTGTTACCAATGCTATTTCCCGTGTTAATTTTGATGAAGAAAACATGAGAAATGTGCTGTCACCAAGTCAACTCCTGGAAGGAAGAGTGGCTGGTGTTACTACTTCAACAGGGTCTGGTAATCTTGGGTCTTCTGAGAGAGTTAGTATTAGAGGTATGGCTTCAATTAGTGCAAGTAACGAACCGTTATATGTTATTGATGG
>DASRQG010000450.1:0-2911 GCA_035645995.1 Mariniphaga sp.
TATCAGGCTGCCTGAATTGTAGTTCGGGGTAATCTAAAAAGTTAAAACGGGGAAAATTATTTTTTAACCTTAATGGGAAGCTAAGTGCATATTGTATAGGTAAACGCATATCAGGCAAACCTAATTGTGCTTTAATTGACCCATCTTCAAATTGTACCATAGAGTGGATAATGGACTGGGGATGAATAACTACCTCTATTTTTAACGCAGGCACTCCAAACAGCCATCGTGCTTCGATTACTTCAAAACCTTTATTCATTAAAGTAGCAGAATCAATCGTAATCTTTGAGCCCATGTCCCAGTTCGGATGAGCAAGTGCATCATCAACAGATACCAGTTCAAGCTCTTCAACTCTTTTCCCAAAAAATGGACCTCCTGAGCAGGTAAGATATATTTTCTCTATCGGATTTGACAGCTCCCCCATCAGACATTGAAATATGGCTGAATGTTCTGAATCTACCGGTAATATATCAACTTCTTTCTCCCTTGCCAGTGAAGTTATAAGTTCACCTGCCACCACCATTGTCTCTTTATTAGCCAGGGCAATATTCTTTCCTGCATTTACAGCATGCCAGGTAGGAATAAGGCCCGAATAACCAACCATTGCAGTAACTACCAAATCAATGGTATCCATTTGCACCACCTGATTCAACGAATCAGTGCCGGCAAAAACTTTTATTGGTTCATGTTGTAAGGCCTCCGAAACCTCTTTATATTTATCTTCATTCGCTATGACAACAGCATTGGGTTGAAATTCCTTTGCCTGTTTTATTAACAGCCCGACATTATTGAAAGCAGTAAGCACCTCTACCTCAAACTGGTCAGGATGACATGCAATTACTTCAAGTGTTTGCTTTCCAATTGAACCGGTAGAACCGAGTATTGCTATACTTTTTTTCATAAACAGGGGATTACAATTTTTCCTGCTACAGATGAATACAAATCATATACAGGTAATAGAAAATGGTATAAAATCTGAGTCAATTTAAAAAATTTCTTCATGTGTCAGAGGTTTAAAAATTGATATACTGTTCAGGGTTTAAAGGAGTTCCATTATGCCATAATTCAAAATGAAGATGCGGGCCAGTAGATAATTCTCCTGTGTTTCCAATAATTGCAATGGCTTCACCTGCCTTCACCCTGTCCCCTTTCCTTTTCAATAACTCCGAGTTGTGTTTATAAGCTGATATTACATTTCCTTCATGCTGAATAAATATCACATAACCGGTTTGTATTGTCCATTCAGAAAAGATAACAGTCCCATCCATCACAGAAGATATCATTGCATTAGGTTCACTCACCAAATCAATCCCAAAATGTTCTGAAGCAGCATCAAATCTGTTAGAAACCAAACCTTTTACCGGGGTAAAGAAATGAATCTGACCCAGACTTAGCCTTCTGTCATCAGTCGAACGTATAGATAAGCTGGTCTGTTCGGCAAGTAATTTATCCTGAAAAATGGAATCGTGATTGTACATCACTATCTCATGGTTACTTTGTATTGTAGCAGTATCCGGCATGAGGTAATCCTGTGGTGCATCTCCTGAAACAATTGCCTGGATACTTTTAAAGAAGTGATCCCTTCTGTTAATTTCCTGCTCCAACGAATCAATCTTCAATGCAGTATGCACCAACATCTGCCTGTATTCGGCCTTTGGATATCCAGGTATGTATTCACGTAGGCCTGTAGTAGCAATTAATAAAATTACAAGCGTGACTATAATTGCCGACAAAATACTTGTTATTGTAAACACCTTCAATCTGTTAAGCTTCATGCTCCATACCGACTGAAAAGTAGTATCGTTATAAATTATTAGTCGATACCTATCACTAAGCTTTTTGATTATTCTTTTTTTCACTATTGTTGCCTGATTTTTTTTTGAGCGTTACAAAATTAACAAGAATTGACAAACAGGAAGTGCGTTTAGTGATTTTTAACCACTAAATAAAACCAAACAAGATATTTATCACTACTGTTGATAAGTGAAATATTATATTTGCAGTTTTTAAATATTTAATTGTTTAACGAAATGAGACGATTCACTTATTTGCTGCTCTTCGTAATTCTGTTTATTAACAGGGCAGTTGCAGATGAAGGGATGTGGCTGCCTTCTCTTGTACAGAAATTAAACATTGCTGAAATGCAGCAAATGGGATTTCAATTAAATGCCGAAAACATATACAGCATAAACAATGCAAGTTTAAAAGATGCCATAGTTGCCCTCGACCGTGGTTCATGTACTGCTGAACTGGTTTCTCCCGATGGATTATTATTAACCAATCATCACTGTGGATATGGTGAAATCCAAACACATTCAAGTACTGATCACGATTACCTTCAGGATGGGTTCTGGGCAATGACCCGTGAAGAAGAACTTCCAAATCCCGGCAAATCAGTTACATTTCTGGTACGTATTGAAGATGTTTCCACCCGGATTCTGAAGGAGCTGACTGATGATATGAGTGAAAAGGAAAGAAATGACAAAATATACAATGTATCAAGGGATATTGAACGAGAAGCCAAAGGTGACGCTCATTACGAAACTTACGTACGAAACTTTTTCAACTCCAACCAGTTTCATTTATTTGTAACCGAAACTTTTAATGATGTAAGGCTGGTAGGTGCTCCCCCACAGGCATTAGGTAAATTCGGCGGTGATACCGATAACTGGATGTGGCCACGCCATACTGCCGACTTCGCAATGTTTAGAGTTTATACCGGCCCCGATGGTAAACCTGCTCAGTTTTCTGAGGAAAACATTCCATACAAATCAAAACATTATCTGCCAGTTTCAATCGATGGAGTTGAGGAAGGTGATTTTGCCATGATCCTTGGTTATCCCGGAAGCACTGAACGTTATAAAACCTCACATGGAGTGCAATACACTATGGATGTTACCAATCCGGTACG
>DASRQG010000451.1:0-2041 GCA_035645995.1 Mariniphaga sp.
TTCTGTTGACACTGCAAAATCTGGGAAATTAAAACCACCTACACCTAAAAAAATATATCCAGACAGCGGGTTTGGTTTTGATGATAATAAAAGCAATGATGACGATTTACCATTTTAAAAGAACCAGATATTTTTAACAAACAATAGAAGAGGAGAAATAATATGAAATTTGTAGAAGCAAAAAAAAGACTGAAAGAACTGGCGAAGGGTGATTATCACTCTTTAGTGTACACTGAAAAGATTACCAGTACTGGCGAAAAACTTACTCTTTGTGAAGTTTACATTGACGGCTATAATTACAGGTCTGGTGAAACTTGGGAAGCGGCACTGGCAAAAATGGAACGCCAGATCAATGGTATACAGGAACCTGAATACGAAGGGCAGCCAGATGGATAAAACAACAAAATCAAAAATTGATAACCTCTGTAAAAGGGGCTATCAAAATGTTGAAGACTTTCACGATTATGAACCGGAACAAAAACGAAGATGTAACTACATAGACAAATATTATGATAGATATGTAGCAAAGGAAAAGGTTTAATTTTGAAGTTATCAGATTTACCAATTCACTATCAAAAGCAAGCTAAGGAGAAACTTGCAAATGAAAATGAGAATAGAAATACCGATTCCGTTACCAACGTGGAACGAGCTTTTAGCTGTAAACCGCTGGGAACGAAAGAAAATCCGCGATTTAATACACCTGTTCGTATTGATATACGCACAACCAGAAGAGCAGAGACCGATAATCGTGCCGTTTCGGAAAAAGCTGTGGTCGATGGACTCGTTAAAGCTGGAATACTTAAAAACGATACGAAGAAAGAAATCAAAGAACTCAACGTTTACGAACCGGAAATTAACAAAGTGGAAAAAACGATAATTGAAATAATAGCATTTTAACACTGGAGGACAAATGAAAATCGAGGAAGGGGAATAAGATGAATAAAAGAGATGAGTTATTAAAAGATGTTCCAATGCTTAATATTAATGACAAAAACTTCGATAAAGAACTTGAATTTGCTCTTTGGTCAACAGATTCCAGTTCAGATTATAGTAATGACAGAGATCGACCATATAACGGACAACCTCATACTTTTGATGGGATAAGAGGAAAGACGGAAGTTAAGGGGTTGACAATGAGAGATGTTAAAGACTGTTTGATTAAGGCAATACTTAAAAGTTCATTATACAAAGGTAAAGACGAAGCTTGGAGGACTCAAGATGTTTACAATGTTGATCTTTCAAAAATAGATCCCTTGGCATTAGCCCAAAATCTAATAGTGAGCATAGAAAAAATGATGGGGATTTATCCGAATATTCCAAAAGATTAAGGAAGTAACAGATGAATAAAGAAATTGGCAAATGTAAACAGTTTCTTATCGAAAACGGATGGAAGCTTGATAATGATGATAGTGATTACGAATCTTATTACAAAGAGATGTATCCAACTATCGATATAGGTAATGATGAAATTGTTTTTGTCGATAATAATGGTGATTTTTTGCACTTGCCCATAAATTATTATGCTCTGATTGGTGCTCTCATTGAGTGTCGATCGATTGACATGGGCTATAAATCAGTATAGAGGTGGAATTATGAGTAAAATAGAATGGACTGAAAAAACTGTTAATTCGATTGTCGGCTGTACGAAATGCAGCCCTGGTTGTGAACACTGCTACGCTGAAAGAATGGCATGCAGGCTGGCAGGTATCGAATCAACAAAACATATTTACGGACCTGTTATTACAAAAGGTAGATGGAACGGGAAGATTGTTTGCAATGAAAAGCCGCTTATAGAAATGGTTAAGCGCAAAAAACCGACTGTAATATTTCACAATTCGATGGGCGATACATTTCACGAAAAAGCTGAATGGGATATAATAAAAGCGATTTTTATGTACATAGAGCAATCTCCACAGCACACACATTTAATATTGACAAAGCGAGTCAATAACGCTTTGCGAGATTCAAGGAGGTTTGATTGGGAGCGATATTCAAAGCACTTCTGGCTTGGTGTTACTGTTTGCAATCAAGATGAACTTTG
>DASRQG010000452.1:0-2326 GCA_035645995.1 Mariniphaga sp.
ATGAATTAACCCTTAAAAAAAAGAAAGTGACATATTCCACTGTAAGAGAGTGTTATAGGTTTTGTGGAGAAGGTTGGGACGAGTCTATAATGGTGAGGTTCTGATTACAAGAGGAGGGCGCTGATAAGTGCTGAAAAAAAAACAATATTCTAAAATCTAAGAATATTTGTCTGACCAACGGAAGAGAATCTACATTTAAAAGGTACTCTCCGCATAAAATGAGGAAAATAAAAAGCTACTCAACCAGCTTTTCCAATTCTTTTTCGTTTTATTGTTGCAATAATTTGATTAAAGCTTTCTAGCATTTCATTCTCTGTCATATTCTTATATTTTAGTAGTGCAGTAAAAAAACTACTCAACCAGCTTTTCCAATTCTTGCTCACTCAGTTTGACCGTAGCTATTCTATCGAAGCTTCCCATAACTGTAACGCGTGTCAAAATCATCAAACCCCCATCATTAGTTTTGCCGAAATCACATGCTATCAAAGGCGTACTTTCTCCTACATATTGAATAGCGGCTGGTTCGCTGCTTCCTGGCTTAAAGAAGCTGAGTAAGAGGTGATTGCTTTTTGTGCTTGCTAAGTATGTGATATAGCTTTGACCATTAATTTCAATCTTTTTAATCAACACAGGATGCTGAGGATTTAATTCTGTTTGTACTTGAGCAGGAATAGATTCTGCAATGTCAATTGTGCTTGGGTCTAACGTGGCATGAGCATTGTAAAACATATTTGAAAAAGAGAAACGTGCCAATGAAAATTTATTACTTCCAAGTGGAAGAATGGCGTTTAATCCTCCATCAAAAGCTGCACCACTGTATACACCTGAAAAACCTAAGTTTGTATTCATGAAAACTGCGGAAAAGCTATAGTTATTGAAGCCATTGAAGATGAGATGATTTTTCTCTGGAGTGACGCGTATAAAAAATGGAAAACGCTTGCCTGTATAGTTGATATGGTCTACAATCTTATCCTCTACATCGGTGAATATTTGCGCACTTCCCGAATTTTGAATTTCATCCATACCCGCGCTTAACTCAACAATTCCAGTTTCATAACTCATACGGTTATAATGTTGAATGTACACTTCAGAATTGTTGTCAAAAACATACAAAGGGTATAGAATTGACTCGAATTTATTAAACTCTATCACTTCTTTGCTGTTTTCATTAATCTCCATTATATAAGTGAATAATCCTACAGCGTCCATACAAACGAAATAGATTTTTCCATTGCGTTTAATTAAATTAGGCACTGCATTGACATATTTAGAAGATATTTGCTGCTCCCAAAGCATATTTCCCTCAGGGTCTGTTTTGAGGATGTGGATGTTCCAACCATTCTTTGCACTTAAAACTATATACCCTCCATCGTTTGTTTCTTGAATTCCGAGTGGATAGTAATTGGTGTTTATGTCCTCATCATGATAAACTTTGATGAAAGCAGCTTCAGGTTCATACTTGTTTTTACAGCCTAAAATGAATAGACTCAACAGTATTAAATACAACGTATGAAAAGTCTTTCTGTGTGATTTCTTGATATTTTTCATATTCTATCTATAATATCGACTTCGTCTTAAAATATTTAATTTAACGGAATGATTGATTGGAATGGCTACCAATAACTGAACGTTTATATGACTCAATTTAAATTGATCTAATACATCTAGATACGATAAAGCAAATCCAGTGTGATCTGCATATCTTTCTTCATTGTTCACTATATCGAAAAAGCCATAATTAAAACTACTTTCTATTCCAAAAGTAGCGAACTTGGTATAATAATTCAACCCGATTCCTGCGCGCACTCCCATGTTAAACTTTTTGATGTGATTTGTTAATGGTACTACACCTGAAGAGGAGGTTTGATTGCTTGTTTTTTCTCCATCAATGGTGTTGTCGTATAAAATTTCTTTTTGGGCTTGATGTCTGAAGTTAAAATACAAGCCTGCTTGTGCATAAGGCATAAACTGATGTCTTGAAAAATCCCAACGAACCAGAATGGGGAGCGTAAAATAAGATATCTTTTGTGCATGGTGCATTTCCCTTTCGAAGTTTTGTAGATATAGGGTGTCTGACCATGAATAATGACTTCTATAGTTAATCGACTGGGTTTGATAACCAAAACCTGAAATCACTGAAATTGAATTTGTAAAACTGTAGCTATATCGAATACCAAATTGCATTCCTAAATTACTTTTCATCTTTTCATACTCTTTGAGATAATCTTCATCATATTTACTTCCAATAGTATTTAAGACAGCGTATTGCTCGCTTACAAAAGGCAATGAAAAGTTGATTCCACCTGTGGCTTCAATATAGGAGTGC
>DASRQG010000453.1:0-7516 GCA_035645995.1 Mariniphaga sp.
CATGTAATATCACTACCTGATGATTTAAGATCAATTTATTTCATATCCATAGTTAAACATAGCTGCAAGTTTTATCCCTGCAGCTTTTTTTTTATAAATCCCGAATTATTATGGTATTTTTGTGTGAATTGTTCTAGTGAATCATTATGGTGGAAAATAAACATATAGAGAATAATCCTGAATATAAATCATTATTGGTGAATAAAGGGATAGATCAACCTTCTTCTGTAAGTAGTCATTCAGTTTCAAAATTTCTTAGGAAGCAACGGAGGTTACTTCCGGTGGATGATTATGTAGAGGGAATACTGGCAGGTAATGTTGCTTTACTCAGTAAAGCCGTTACTTTAGTTGAAAGCTCAAAGCCCGACCATCAGGGTATTGCACAGGAAATAATCACGAGATGTCTGCCCTATAGTGGAAACTCTATTCGTATTGGAATAACCGGAGTTCCGGGTGTAGGTAAAAGTACTTTTATAGAAGCACTGGGTAAATATATAACAGGCAGCGGTGGTAAGCTTGCCGTACTTGCAATTGATCCAAGCAGTGAACGGTCAAAAGGCAGCATTCTTGGAGATAAAACCCGGATGGAGCAACTTTCGGTCGATAAAAATGCCTACATAAGGCCAAGCCCTTCAGCAGGCTCTCTCGGTGGCGTAGCCCGTAAGACGAGGGAATCGGTTATTTTATGTGAAGCTGCAGGTTTCAACCATATTTTTATTGAAACTGTTGGTGTAGGGCAAAGTGAGACAGCCGTCCATTCGATGACTGACTTTTTTCTGTTGCTAATGCTGGCCGGAGCCGGCGACGAGCTTCAGGGTATTAAACGTGGTATTATGGAAATGGCTGACCTTATTGCTATAAACAAGGCAGATGGGAATAATCAGGATAAGGCTTTAATGGCACGGAGACAATATCAGAATGCCTTGCACCTGTTCCCGCGTAAGGAATCAGATTGGATGCCTGAAGTTCATACTTGCTCTTCGCTCACGAAAATGGGGATAGAGGATATTTGGAAGAGGGTGGAGGGCTACAGGCAAAAAACCATGAAAAATGGTTATTTTATTAACAAACGAAAAGAACAGGCATCATACTGGATGCATGAAACAATTCAGGATTATATTAAACGTAGCTTTTATTATCACCCACTAATGAAGGAGAAGTTAAAAGTATATGAACAACGAGTACTTGATGGTGAGTTAAGCTCTTTTGCAGCTGCCGGTGAATTGTTCGATATTTTTTCAAATATCGATAAAAAATAAAATATAGTTTTTACCTGAGATTAACTCACATTATTATATAAAGAAGGTATTTATTGGACATTTGATTATTCTGTTAAAGGTAGTATGAAATTGTTGTAGTAATTATGGCTGGCTAAAACAGTTGAAATTGCTATAGAAAAAAATTAAAACCATTTTAACCGCAATAATGTTGTATAGTGTTAAAATCATCAATTAAAAATTTCAATATGGATTACGATGTATTAATTATCGGAAGCGGGCCGGGAGGTTATGTTACAGCTATTCGTGCAGCTCAATTGGGACTTAAGGTTGCAGTTGTTGAACGGGAAAAGCTGGGAGGCATCTGTCTTAATTGGGGCTGTATTCCTACTAAATCGTTGTTAAAAAGTGCACAGGCATACGAATATGCAGTAAATGCTGCCGATTATGGGGTTAATATTTCAGGCGATGTAAAACCTGATTTTTCGGCCATGATTAAACGCAGCCGCAATGTAGCTGAAGGAATGAGTAATGGGATTCAGTTTCTGTTTAAAAAGAATAAAATTGAAGCGATAGCCGGGACAGGCAAACTAACCGGCAAAAATGAGGTAGAAGTAACCGACGGTTCAGGTAACAAAAAAAGCTATTCGGCAAAACATATTATACTAGCCACCGGTGCCAGGTCACGTGAATTACCAAACCTTAAAAGAGACGGCAAGAAAATCATCGGATACAGGCTTGGCATGAGCCTCGAGAAGCAACCTGAAAGCATGGTGGTAGTTGGATCAGGAGCTATAGGTAGTGAATTCGCATGGTTTTACCAATCAATTGGGACTAAGGTAACATTGGTGGAATTTATGCCAACACTTGTACCAAATGAAGATGAGGAAATAGCTAAACAGCTTGAGCGTTCGTTTAAAAAGATGAAAATGAAAGTGATGACCAGCTCTTCTGTTGAGAAGGTTGATACTTCAGGCGATAAATGTCAGGTTACCGTTAAAACCAAGAAAGGTGAGGAAATAATTGAAGCAGACATTGTTCTGTCAGCTGTTGGTATCACTCCTAATACAGAAGACCTGGGATTGGAAGAGTTGGGTGTGGAGACCAAAAACGGAAAGGTGGTAGTAGATGAGTTTTATAAAACCAATGTAGAAGGAGTATATGCAATTGGTGATATTGTTGACGGCCCGGCACTTGCTCATGTGGCATCAGCTGAAGGAATAACCTGTGTTGAAAAAATTGCAGGTTTAAGTCCTGAGCCAATCGATTATAACAATATTCCGGGTTGTACCTATACCAGCCCCGAAATTTCTTCAGTGGGCCTTACTGAAAAGAAAGCTAAAGAAAAGGGGTATGAGGTTAAAATTGGTAAATTCCCATACTCTGCAAGTGGTAAAGCCAGTGCTGCAGGACACAAAGAAGGATTCGTCAAGCTTGTCTTTGATGCTAAATATGGTGAACTTTTAGGAGCTCATATGATCGGTGGTAATGTGACTGAAATGATTGCGGAACTTGTTGTTGCACGCAAACTTGAAATTACCGGTCATGAACTGATAAAAACCATTCACCCGCATCCTACAATGAGTGAAGCTGTTATGGAAGCAGCGGCAGCTGCTTATGATGAGGTGATACATATTTAAAAATGACTGTATTTATATAAAGCCTGGATTAACCTCCGGGCTTTTTTTGTAATTGAACTTTAAATTCATTTGTTCAATTGTTTTACAACTCTTTGAATATCAAGTGAATTATTTTTTGTGTGAAATTTTAGTTCTATTTTTGTTGGCATGAACCTGACTCATTTATTAAGGTTTCATATAAAAAAAATAAAAATCTAAAATTTCTAAATTTTAAACAATGAAAAGAATATTAACAATTGCATCAATATTGATATTTTCAGTAAATGCATTTGGGGGTGGTTTATTAACCAACACAAATCAAAGTGCTCAATTTATACGAATGATGTCGAGAAATGCCTCTACGGGTATTGATGCAGTATATTTTAACCCGGCAGGGCTTACTACACTTGAAAATGGCTGGCATTTTGCAATAAACAGTCAGACTATTCTTCAAACGAAGCCCGTCAACAGCAAATTCCCCTTACTGAATGACGGATATTATGATGGAACGGTGAATGTTCCAGTTTTTCCGACTGGATTTGCTGTTTATAAAATGGACCAATGGGCTTTCTCGTTTGGTGTGGGGCCCAATGCCGGTGGAGGTTCAGCAGTTTATGAACGTGGTTTGCCATCGTTTGAAATTCCTGTTTCAAAGGTAGTCCCCGGTTTGGCCGGGTTAAGACAAATTAATCCCGGTTTAGATGTTACAAGTTATGATGTGGATATTGCTTTTGAAGGAAGTTCAGTTTTTTGGGGTATTCAGTTGGGAGCAACCTACCAGGTAAATGATATATTTTCCTTATACGGAGGTGTGAGGTATCTTCCTGCTAAGAATACGTATGTAGGAGATATTAAAAACATAAGATTACAGGTTGGGGAACAGTATTATCCAGCTCCAGAATGGTTAACTCAAACTGCCACTCAACTTCAGGGCATGGCAGCTAATGCAGGTAGTGTAGCTGGAGAAATACAGCCTCTTATTACGCAAGGCGCAGGTGAATTAACTCTTGAACAGGTTCAGAACGCTGGTTACATAAGTGAACCACAAAGAACAGCAATAGAACAGGGTCTTACTTCTCTGGGGGCTACAAATCCCGGAGCAATGAATATGAATCAGATTCACCAGACTTTTTCAGGAGCTCAACAGCAATTATCAACAGCAGGTAATCAGCTTTCAGGTACTGCCGGATTGCTTGGCGATAAGCATGTAGATACGGAACAAACTGGTTCAGGAATTACCCCAATGATTGGAGTAAATATTTCTCCGGTCGAGAATCTGAATCTTGCCTTAAAATATGAAATGAAAACTTCTCTATCTCTTGAGAACAAACCAAATGCTAATGATAATTACAGCAGTCAGATTTTTGGCGATGCTGTGAGCAACGATCTCCCTGCTATCCTTGGATTGGGTGCAGGTTATACAACCGGCTTACTGGAGGCACAATTATCGTACAACATGTACTTTAATAAAGGAGTAAACTGGGGGGCCAATATCCGTAACACGTCAATTAAAAGAGAAATTGACAGGAATGGTATGGAAATAGGTGTTGGCTTACAATTTAATGTGCTTGATAATTTTGCTTTTAGTGTGGGTGGTTTATATGGTGATCAGGGAGTTGCTGAAAGTTATCAAAGTGATTTTAGCTATAGCAATCCTTCTGTAACTGCCGGAGCCGGGATTGAATGGAAGATTACCCCTGCTTTTAAACTGGATGCAGGTTTTTCTAATACTTTCTATCAGGACCAAACGGTTACTTTCACCGATCCTGATGCAGGTAATTATTCTGAAGTTTATGAAAAGACAACTCTTAATTTTGCCATAGGCCTTTCCTATAGTATATTTAAATAAGACATTTGAAATAGGATTATAATAAAACCGGTTATGAATTTCATAACCGGTTTTTGTGTATCAAACCCCCCAACGGTTTAATTAATACAGGAAAGCGTGCTTTAGTATAATTGATATATGATCATTAAAGGTATTGGTAATCAAGTTATTTTTTTACTGAAATCCTGGATTTTACGATTCGATATCGAATTGCTCAACATGGATTTCACCATCGAGCAGTAATGCCTTAAAGAAAAATGATGTATAGCCTTGATCACTAAGGGATGAAATATCAAATTTCAAATCCATTGTTAACGCAGCTTCACACATATCATCATTTGAATCATGGTGTAACATCAGTATTGCCGTGTCTTCTGTCTGTTCTTCTCCTTCCACGTTTATCAAGTTAAAGGTATGATTACGACAACCGCCGCTAAATGATACTTTCATTTTGAGGAAACCATCTTCAACAGTTACATTATGAAGAATTACAGGTGTGTTTGGCAAACCTTCCATTTCATCCTGGTGAAGATCTACAATTGCAGGTCCGGGAGAAAGCTCCTCAATATTGTATACAGTACTACTCACTCCTTTGTCACAAGTTGAAATAACATTCGGTATTTCAGCATATGTAATCAGTAATTGTTGGCCATGGTAGAACTTAAAATCAGTTGGGTATTGCATGGGTATAATCTTTTTCCCGTTTTCAAGTTCAATGATTATACTGCAATGATTAGCTCCTGCATAATTAAGAACATGTCCTGCTGCTTGTTTTATGGCAGGTTCTTCTTCTTTTTGGCAAGCAGCCAATAGAAACACAACTGATATGAATAGAATAATTTTTTTCATTGTAATACATGTTATTTATATTCAGGATGATTGACTTCACCAATAAATAGAATTGCTCCTGATTCGTTTTCTGCAATTGCAAATAAAAAAGGTTTATCAACAACAAAAGGAACAACGGGTGGCTGTTCAATCAAACTGGTAGTTGAAAACACAGCTCCGGTAACTGCGGCTGCCTCAGTACCCGTTTCATTAACATCAATGTATGTTTTATGTTTCACTTCACTCAAATGCAAATCTACATCAGCGATTCTGCTAAAATCAGCAACTTTTGGGGTAAAGGCTTTCCCCATACCTAATGCTGAAAGTACATCTTTCAAAGATGTTTCGAAAGCGAATTTGAACCTGGGCATGGTTATTTGTACCCGCTCCGTCAGTTTAAATTGTTCTTGCCATGACTGCCATTTGTCGATCGATAAACTGCTAATTAGATCCTCCGAATTATATCCCTCCTCCGGAAGGATGACAACCATTTTATAGCTTCCTTCACCATATGGTAGTTCAACAGCCTTAAATTCTTTTTGGGCCAGATAAGGGATGGTGTCTGTCTTACTCATCATCGGGACTTCAATCTTCGTACCGTCGTTTTTAGTAAATGGTTTTATTTGTGTGCCATGTTCATCAAACTCTTTACTCCATGTGCCATAAAAATATACAGCATTCAGTAGTATCATCCTGTCGAGCGGATTCAATTGACTGATGATGTCAGTTATCTTTCCATGCGTTTTTTTATCCACCCATTTATTAATGGCTTTTACAGCATCAGGATCATTAAAATCAAGGGAGCTGATTTCAGCATCGTAAACTTTCTCGCTAACTGCTAAAAAATCAGGTTTAATCTTAAATCCATGGGTGTAGAATAGAGCATTAGCAATCTCAAAAGTTATCTTAGGATCTTTAGATTGCAAGCCGGCAATAAGATTTCGATAAGCAGCATTAATTTGGTCTATGGATAGTCCGTTTAATTTCAGTGTGTTTTCCATTTCTTTTCGAGTATCAGAATCTGCACCATTATAAGCAATAGAGAGTGCAACGGATACACTTAAAGGTGAGATGAGCAGATTATTTTCATTACTTACATCCCGTATTTGTCGGAACAATTCGAATCCAAAGGCATTATCAGCATTCATGATTTGAGCAGCCTTTTCGCCTACTGTATTGACTTTAGAAGAGTCAGACATGATTTTATTGTTCTGACAAGATATCAAGCCTGACATAAAAGCAACTGCTATGTAGATAAAAAATATTTTCATGCTGTAACCATCTTGTTTCATAAATCTGTTTGTATACTATCAAACCTTCTGCCAGATTTAATTAAGCAATGGATTTTTAACAGTGCCCATAAATAAAATTGCCCCTGTACTTTTTTCTGTTATAGCGTATAAAAATGGTCTGTCAACATAGAAAGGAACTCTGCTGTCCGGCCCTACCGATACTAATCTCATTCCAACTACTGTAACTGCTGCAGCTTCTGTTCCTTCTTCATTCACCTCAACAAATGTTTTATGCTTAACATAGTCAATTTGCAAACCACCTCCCTCATTAATTCCGGTAAAGTCTGCCTCGCCAGAAAAGGCAATACCCATTCCCATTTCTGTTAAAACGTTATTTAATTCAGATTCGTATTCGTATTTAAATTTCGGAAGCCTGATTTCAACTTTCTCAACATTATTAAATGAATCTATCCAGTTGTTCCAATTTTTGTCATTCAGATTTTCAATCAGACTCGATAAATTATGATCCTGTCGGGGAAGGAAAACATACATGTTGTAATTTCCTTTTCCGTAAGAAAGCTCCACGGCGCTAAACAAATCGTTCGACATGTAGGGCAGGGTGTCGAGCCGCTGCATGGTTTCGGTTTCCACGGATTCACCGTTTTCCAGATAGAAAGGCAGCTTTTTTGTCGATTCTTCGTTAAACTCCTGTCGCCACGTTCCTTTGAAATAGATGGCGTTCAACAGGAACATGACCTGCTGCGGGGTAATTTCATCGAGGATAGACGGTAT
>DASRQG010000454.1:0-2917 GCA_035645995.1 Mariniphaga sp.
AAAATCACGCCGGAGGCAAGGGAAGTATGGCTCGACTGTTACAGGCAGGCTATACGAAAACAAAATATGCCGGACGATATCGCCTTGTCGTTCTGGAACTATATCAATGACTTTTCAATGTGGATGATTAACACCTGAACTTTATATTTCGTGACCATTTTGCTGTTGCAACCATTGAATGGTTTTCTCCATTGCCAGCCGGACAGGTGTGATGTTGTATCTCAGATGCTCAATGGCCTTATTAGAAGAAACCAGCCGGTTTTCATTATATCTTCTGGCCCAGGGAGGTGTGATTATTGGTTTTTTCCCAAATGTACCTGCTAAAAAAAATTCCACAGAAGCAAGGGCATAAATAAGGAGATAAGGAATATGGATCATACGAAGGTTTATTCCACTGGCAGCCGCCAAATGTTTAAAAAAAGTATTAAATGAGATATTAGTTCCTCCCAGGATATATTTTTCACCACATACACCAACGTCCATTGCTTTAACATGGCCTTCTGCTACATCATCAATAAATGCATAATTGCCCACTGATTCACCTTTACCCGGTATGAATCGCCAGTATCCTGCCAGATAATTCCTAATCATAACAGTAACCGAATTACTCTTATTCATTGGGCCAGGGCCAAACACACGCGTAGGATTCACTATTACAATACACAAACCTTTTTTTATATAATCCATACAAAGCTGTTCGGCTTTCAATTTACTTTTTTCGTAATCGGTATGATATGTTTCAGGCAGCGGAGATGCTTCATTCACCTCCTCCATAACCTTTGATGGAGCCAGTGTTCCTGCTGATGAAGTGAATGCAATTTTCTGAATGTTATGATCGAGGGCAGCTTTGAGTAAATTTTCAGTACCGGTAACATTTATTTTGTATGGCAGTAATTGATCCTTCGACCAGATACCTGCAAAAGCTGCCAGATGATATACCTGATTGCAATTGACAATGGCACTATTAATTGTATTCTTATCAAGCACATCACCTTTAAAAACATGAATCTTGTTTCGGATGGAATCTGAAAGTTTATCAGGTGAACGTACAATTACGTTTACCTCAAATCCCAAATCAAGAAGCTTTTCCACCAGCCTGTTGCCTATAAATCCAGTTGCACCGGTTACCAAACATTTCATTTATCCTTGATATTAACCGGTTTTTTAACATCCATCTGAAAATGTTGCATATTTTTTACTGAATAAAAATTCGAAAGAATACTTAAAGACAGGTGCATGAAAATAGGAATTAACAACGTTCCCCTGGTCAATGTAAAATAACATGCAAGGGTGCCAAAAACAAGTGCACCAATGGTCTGATCTTTACCATTTACCATATGAATAGCCGAATATATTGAAATATTTATTGCAACAGCCGGCCAGAACCCTAAATGTTCATAACATTCAAACAATAAAATACCCCTGAAAAGAAACTCATAAGCAATCAGATATAAACTCCACCCTAAAATATTCAGCATAAACAATGAGGTGTTCCATTGGGCAGGATAAATTTGAAGGGTACTCCGGTTTGGTTTTCCCCTGTGATGAAAAAAAAGAACTATGGCAGTTAACAAAATGAGGCCGGCAACCAAAAGAAAACTGGAAGACAAGTGATTCAGCGATAGTCCAAACTTATCACCTGAAGCATTTAGCACCGAAAAATAAAGAAATGCCGGCACCACTCCAAGTAAGAATAAACCATTAATTTTCTTATAGAAAAATAAAGCCAAACCGCTATTACCATCAGCGACATTTTGCTGTATAAATTTAACTATACTCTTTGATTCGGAGGTATAGTAATAGATATAATAAAAAACCACTACTCCTAAAATGATCACACCGATCGAAGAATCATTACCTAAATTATAGAATTCCATTTTTATTCCTGTTCAACTACTAAAAATTGATAATTCGTAACCATACACAACAACTTAAAATAGCATCATACATTATAGTAAATTACTACTGATTTACTCCCATATTATAGTACAGTGCCAATGAAATAACATTATTGAACTGATGGTTTAGCCAGTAATAATTAGTTGCATCTTCACCAGGCTGATCACGAATTGGAAGAACTGAGAATGCAAGTCGCAGATCAACTTTAAGTTGTTCAAGTAACCCAAACTGAAATCCAAGGAAGGGTTGAAGATCGAATTTGTTAAATTCGTGGGTATCCTGAGGGGGAAATAATCCATTCTCATCATATTCTCCAGAATGTAGTAAGTATCCGGTAGATATTCCACCAATAACGGCCCCCCACTCATTTGTCCGGTAGCCCACCAGTACAGGAACTTCGGCATAACCCAGGCGCATAATATATTGTCTGATGTCTTCATCTTCAGGCCTTATTCTGTTGCGTGACCCTTTCTGAGAATATTTTAATTCAAGACTGGCAAAAAAATCGGAACTTAAATCGGTCTGAACAAAAAGACCTGCCAATATACCCGGTTTATGATAACCTCTAAAATCATCACCTTCTACCTGTGTAGCATTAAACCCTGCAATTAGGCCGGCATCAAATTGTTGACCCATTGATACGAGAGTTATAAAAAGAAATGCGATTGGTAAGACTAACTTTTTACTCATATTATTTAAGTTTTTTGAGTTCATCAAACAACATCCTGACACCCTTCCCCGCCTTCTCTTTGATATAAATTACATGATCAAGGAATACCTTTGGCTGTTCAGGGCCAACAACAAATACAGGTACATTATGGGGCACATACCCTAAGAGACCAGCTGCAGGATAAACCATTAATGAGGTGCCCACCACAACAAATATGTCGGCTTTCGCGGCAATTGAACAGGCAGTTTCTATTTCAGTCACAGGTTCACCAAACCAAACAATATGGGGTCGAAGCTGACTTCCCTTCTCACACCTGTGTCCCATTTTTAATTCCCACTCCTGCAAGAT
>DASRQG010000455.1:0-3080 GCA_035645995.1 Mariniphaga sp.
TTTATCGTTAAAATGTGTTCCTGCATGATAAACGATACCCGGGAATCCTGTTCCCTCAGGATTGTGAGTGAATCCATGAACAACTACTTTGTTCATTCCTTCAGCAAAAGCCCTGTCACCAATAGGTTTCATTTCAAAAGGCCCCTCTTGCCAATGCTGAAAGGTAGTAAAAGCCTCCATTTCAACGATGCCATTCCCATAGATATGAGATGCAGAAGACACTTCCTTAACTACCCTGAGAATGTCTATTCCCTGATCATTAAACCGGCTATGGTTAATCCAAAATTCTCCTCTGGGAATATCCAGTCCTGCACCCAGTGCTTTGATGGGATCTACAGGCACATTGTGCAACGGAAGCCCGGGACCTCCGGCTTCACTATTATTTTTTAATCCATAAGCATTGCAGATGTCTTTTGATTTGATATAAAAATTATTAATCATCAATTCTGAAAGCACCTTTTGAAAATCAGCTTTAAATTGTGCAGTCACTTCCGTTGAGAAAATTTCCTTATCAAATATTACCGGCAAAAATTTCACTACATCATATCCATGAATTTCACGAAAGGCAGCAGGCAGGGAAGTTGTCCAGGTAAAGCCTTTGGCTTCGTAACTTGCCATATAAAGGCTCTGTAAAGCTGAAGAAGATAAATCTCCTAACACAGACTGAAGTTTATTTATAATATACAGGAAATGAAATTCAGTAGCTTCAGCATCGAAATGATCTACGATAGGACCCACCGAATTTTTACTTGGAAGGATAAGGTTTTCCCCTGAGTTGGAACAAACATACCGAACAATATCCCATTCTCCCGGAGGAGCATTCCATGTTAGTAATTCTTTTTTTGGGTCAAAAAATGTAGTAACATCAATAATATCTGCGGTATCCAGTTTAGTTGAAGCATTCCTGACAGGTATTGCCAAGACAGCAATCTCCTGATAAAATGCAGGTTTACCATTATCTGCAAATTCAATCAAAGTAGGTTTGCCCCAGGGATCTTTTTGAGGGATATCAGGAAACCCAAGTTTCAATTCAATTTTTTTACCTCCATCTGTAGTTTGCTTACTGTAATAAATTGATTTTGCAGCATGCTGTGGAGGAATCCATTTCCCCCCTGCGTTCCAGCTGCTTGCAGTATTCAGGCCAACAACCATACCCAACTTCTCAGCCTCCTTAACAGCAACCCGTATATTTTCTAATGATTGTTCACCCAGAAACTCTGGACCTGCCTTCACATGAACCGTATCTCGCGATCCAATCTCAAAGATTGTAAACCCCGAAATACCTGCCTTGTGCATCGCCTGAATTTCCTCTTTTAACCGGAGTGTATCAACATATCCTCCCAACCACCAATGATACACATGAGGTCGTGCATAGGAAGGAGGAGATTGAAAACCTTCCTGCATAAAATGCCGGTTATCCTTCTGACCCGACAATGAGGAAAAAAAATAAAAACAAAAAACTATTACGAGCAACAATCCTCTTCTGAATACCATAAATATTATTTTATAAATCACACTTGATATTTATAAATCAAATCCTGGAATTTTCAAAAGCTCACCTCCCTTTAAGGCCGACTGATGGGCAACTATCCCGGGAGCTGTCATAGCCAGAGCCTGATAAATATCTACTTCCGGTGTCCGGTCATGTACAAGTGCATCAATGAATTCATGCGTGATGAACGTATGTGACCCTTCATGCCCGCTGTTATGCCTTAATGGCTCCGGAAGCATCTCAGTTTCCCACCATTTAGGGATATTAAATGCTTCAACTGTATTCGCTGATACATTAAAACCTCCATCATCCTGGATGATTTTCTCACCTGATTTAATTAATACAGGTTGCGATTTTGCACCATGCGAAAGAACAACACTCATCTTATCACCATACCATTCAGCTCTTTCAGCTGATCTTAAGGCACCTTTCCACCTCACATCTACAGGAAATGAAAGGCCGGTATTGGTCTTAAAGAAGGCTGACTCATTCCAAAATGGATTATTGTAATCATTGTCTTTGAGTATAGGGTCATCGTCACCCCACCCTATGCAAGCAACTTCAGTTAACCGTTCTCTTGTTAATCCAACAACAAAACTAGTACAATGGGTCGGGTATAACATGGGAGGCAGTGCATAACGCCAGGTCCTTTTACCATTTGCAACATAAAGTGTTTCCAGGCCCGGATGATTGTACTGAGCTGCGAAACTCATGAAATTTCCAAAAGCATTTTCATGATAAAATTTCTTAACAGAAATCATGCTTTGTCGCCACACGCTGGTTTCCGCCATCATATATGTGAGCCCGGTCTTTTTCACAGTATCAAGTATATTATAACACTCTTCAAGGGTTAAAGCAGCAGGAACAGCACATAATACATGTTTTCCGGCATTCAAAGAAGCGATTACATGATTTGCATGATCAGGGGCTCCGGTAGCAATAAAAACTGCATCAACCTTAGGATCTTTGATCAATTCTTCCAATGATTTATAACCTTTTGAACAATTATAGGTTTTCATGAGAGCTGCATTGCGTTCGGGATCCAAATCACTTACTGCTTCTACTATGCAATCAGGATGTTCATGAAATTGAAAACCTAATCCAAACCGGCCACCTATAATACCTATTCTTATTTTTTTAGATTGAATTGTGGTATGTCCTATAAGTGAACTGGGTAAAACAGCCATCGTAGCTGCACCCAAACCGGCAGTCTTTATAAATTTACCTCTGTTCATATTGTTGTTTTATTGTTTAATTATGTCACCAAATTATTTTATGATTTATATACTACCCCCATTTACAACAAATATATTTATTAAAACCGAAAGAGAAAATGCAAATAATACTCATTAAATGAACAGCAGATAACTTTGTCCGAAATAAAAAAACTGCAGTCATTAATCATGCTCATATTTTTTATATATTTGAAAGTAATCAATCCTAATTCCATGGAAGAACAATTCCTAATACAAGGATTACTAAATCGTGATAAAGTTATTTTCGACTTTATCTTTCATTACTATTATTCCGGGTTGTGTGCCTACTCGGAAAGATTAACCAATAGTCAGGATGTTGCCGAAGATATTGT
>DASRQG010000456.1:0-3043 GCA_035645995.1 Mariniphaga sp.
AACCGGAAGTTCCGAAACTAATATTTTGGGATGTCATTTGGCTAAAAATCTGGGGGTTCGTCGTACAATTGCTGAGGTGGAAAATCTTGCTTTTAAAGGTCTTGCAGAAAATATAAATATTGGCAGCATTGTGAACAAAAAACTAATTGCAGCAAGTTATATCTACAGATTTACCCTCAATGCCGCAATTTCAAAAGTTAAATGTCTAACCGCTTCCGATGCTGAAGTTTTTGAATTTATAGCAAAGGAGAACGCTAAAATTACTCAAAAACCTGTTAAGGACCTGGGATTTCCTAATGAGGCCCTTATAGGAGGTGTTATCCGTGGTGAAGAAGGTTTTATTGCAAACGGAAATACTCATATAAAAGCAGGTGATAAAGTGGTAGTTTTTACCCTCCCTTCGGGAATCAGGAAATTGGAAAAATACTTTAAATAGTAATTCTGTAAATAGTTGAGATGAATATCAGAATTATACTAAAGGCATTAGGGTTTTTATTGATTGTTGAGGGTCTTGCTATGTTGTTAGCACTTTTTATTTCTCTTCTCTATAAAGAATATGATTCAAGTGCATTTATAATTTCTTCTTCAGTTTGCAGTACGATTGGTGGCATCACAGTTTATTTCACACGAAATGCCCGTCCGGATATAACTCGTCATGAAGGATATATTATTGTTTCCTTAGTATGGGTAGTGTTTTCTTTGTTCGGTTCTCTTCCCTATATGCTGTCAGGTGCTATTCCCGGTTTTACCAATGCATTTTTTGAAACTATGTCAGGATTTTCAACTACAGGTGCTACTATCCTTGCTGATATAGAATCATTACCACATGGAATATTGTTCTGGCGAAGCATTAGTCAATGGCTTGGAGGAATGGGGATTATAGTTTTATCAATTGCTATTCTTCCCGTATTTGGAATTGGTGGCATGCAGTTGTATATGGCCGAAGTACCAGGACCTACACCCGACCGTATAAGTCCGCGAATCAGACAATCAGCTAAAACATTGTGGGGAATATATTTGGCTTTTACCCTTGCAGAAGCTCTTCTTTTATGGATTTCCGGAATGGAGATATTTGATGCCGTTTGTCATTCCTTTACAACTATGGCTTCCGGAGGATTTTCGACCAAACAGGCTAGTATAGCTTATTGGGATTCTTCACTGATCCAATATATCATCATCTTTTTTATGATTTTTGCTGGAACCAATTTTTCAATCATTTATCTCATGATAAAAGGAAGGTTTAAAAAGGTTGTAATTGATGAAGAATTCAAGTCATATTTGTTATTCATCATCGTTTTTGCAAGTTTAATTTTTGGAGGCCTGGTTTTATATTCTCATTTGAAAGTTGAAACAGCATTTCGAGATGCTTTATTTCAGGTTGTTAGTGTCATCACAACAACAGGTTTTGGAACAGCTGATTATTTAAACTGGCCCCCTGTATTATACTTGCTTCTCTTCGCATTATTCTTTTTTGGTGGTTCTGCAGGATCTACCGGCGGAGGTATTAAAATTATGCGAATCGTATTGCTTTTAAAGAATAGTTATTATGAACTGAAACGGATGGTTCATCCTCATGCCGTAATACCCGTTGTTTTCAATAAAAAAACACTTGATTCCAAAATAATTAATAATGTTCTGGCATTTTTTATTCTCTATTTCGTAATTTTTGGGATGGGGACAATTATATATTCTTTTGTAGAGCCTGATGTTGAATCTGCCATGGGCGCAGTTGCATCCAGTTTGGGAAATGTAGGCCCGGGATTAGGTAATGTTGGACCATCTGAGACTTATCTGCATGTGCATCCTTTCGGTAAATGGTTCCTCTCATTTTTAATGCTACTCGGACGACTTGAATTTTTTACGGTTCTGGTACTCTTTTCTCCTTCCTTTTGGAGGGAGTAATAGGAAATAGCAGGTTAGAAATTGAGAATGCCTTTCCCTTCCCTTATCATTTCAAGCTGTTCTCCTGTGCAATCTACTACAGTGGAAGGAATAAGTTCTCCCGGGCCTCCATCTATTACAATTTCTGCTATGTCCTGATATTTTTCATAAATAAGTTCAGGATCGGTGGTATATTCCACAATTTCATCTTCATCACGAATTGAGGTGGAAAGTATTGGGTTACCTAGTGCTGATACAATTTCCCGAATTATATTATTGTCAGGAACTCTTATGCCTACAGTTTTCTTTTTGCCTTTGAAATAACGGGGTACATTATTATTGGCATCCAGTATGAAGGTAAATGGGCCGGGTAAGTTTTTTTTCATTAATTTAAATACTGAACTGGATATAGGTTTTGTATAATCTGATAAATGACTCAGATCGCTGCAGATAAAAGAAAAATTGGATTTCTCAATTTTTATCCCTTTTAACTGAGCTACTTTCTCTACTGCTTTCTGATTTGTGATATCACATCCTATACCATATACAGTGTCTGTAGGATATATAATTAACCCACCACTCTGCAGCACTTCAACTACTTTTCGGATATCACGGGGGTTCGGATTTTCATTATAGATTTTAAGTAACATAAGCACTTTTATTAATTCAAATTTATAACAAATGTTTCATTATCCATTATTTCTAAACAACTTTACACCATGAAACTTGAATTACGACATACTGCTGATGGTTCTGCAACCTTTTATATTCCTGAAATGGATGAGCAGTATCATTCAATAAATGGCGCATTTACTGAATCTAAACATGTATTTATAGAAAAGGGTTTTAATTTTATTGAGTCTTCTAATTCTGTTATATTGGAAATTGGTTTTGGTACAGGACTTAATGCCTTGCTAACTGCACATTTTGCAGCTATCAGTAAAAGGAATGTTTTCTATATTACTGTCGACAATTATCCGTTAGCCAATAGTTGGGTAGAGCAATTGAACTATGAAGAAATGTTGCCGGAGAGGGAGCGGTTTCTCTTTAAAAGTATTCACGAATGCAGATGGGATGTACCGATGCAATTAACAGCTGCATTTCGGCTTCTGAAGATTAAGGCAGACATTACTAAGCACGACTGGAAACCGCCTTTAGGGTA
>DASRQG010000457.1:0-3499 GCA_035645995.1 Mariniphaga sp.
ATCATTCATGGTAGCATGAGGTATTCCTGTTTCATCATGAAGTCCACACCACCAACTGCCACAAACAGTGGCATTAACCAGATGATGATGTGGTTTTTTATTCCTCCATCCATCCTTTTCATCGATAAACAGGTTAATCTGCTCATGCACATGCCCCGATATGGAAAAGGTATGCTCTCTTTCATGCAATATCTCGTACAAACGCTCCCGACCTTCAGTACGAACAAGAGGAGCATGCATCATTAGAACAATCAGCTTTTCATCGGGGACCTGCCGGAGATAATTTTCTACAAATAATAATTGACTTTCGGTTAAACTAGATTTGTATTTACCCTCAGAATTAAAAAAAATATTATTTAACCCAACAAATACCACCTGCCCGTATTCAAAAGCATAGGTAGAAGGACCAAAAAATTTCCTGAAAGTCTTATCCTTATCCTCATTATTTATTTCATCCCGGTCGTGATCATGATTTCCAAAGATGTTGTACCAGGGAATGCCAATCTGGCCAATACCCTCACTCACTTCTTTAAACAGATTTGGATCGTCGGCTACAATATCACCTAAGGATACGCCAAAAGCAGCATCCGTTCCAATACATTCTTCTACAACATCATGAACGATAAAATTTACTTCACGTAATCCGCGCGCCTGGGTGTCGCCAAAGAATAAAGCAGAAAAGACATCCTGTTCATCAATATCCTCAACTGCAAAATAAATATACCCCTGACGATCAGCTAAAGAAACAAAATGTTGGGGAATATTATTTTCATTCAAAGGAACTGCAAATCCTGAAGGTTTTATAACAAATACTGTATTTGAATTATTATCCGGAAGCGACCATTCTCCGGCATGATTTGTTTGAACAACCTCTATACCATTTGATACGCAAACCCCCTCCACGCCATCCTCCTCAGCATCTAAAACACCATTCCTGTTACGATCATGAAAAACCATTCCCTGCAGCATTCGCCCCGACTGAGCTTCGGAAGCAAGAGATGCAAAAAGACATGACAGCGTGAGAATTAAGCACTTCATCTCCATTAAAATTATGATAAATAAAGCATGTAATAAAATAAAAAGGCAGGGAAGTAAAACCTCCCCTGCACCATTTTATACTCTTTTTATTTAATAGGGTAAGCCCGTACCTTGCAACAACCAGAACTTCGACCATGAACTATCATTTCCATCCTGCGCTGTAAACTGAGTTTGTTCATAACGATCTATGGCCTCTCTGTAATTTTGATTGTTCCTTGATATTTCGTTTCCACCATATTGATATCTCAGAGGCATTGCCGGTCTCAAACCTTTTGTACCAACACTGAAGTCAGGTAAGCCTGTTCTTCTCCAATCAGCCCAGGCTTCATGAGCTACAGTCCAGTTCGCAATCCACTTCTGCTCCATCAGCTGTTCAAGTGAACCATCATAAGCAACACCGGGGGTTGTAATATAAGTTTCATAGGTATCACCAACCCCCCAGGTATCGAATGAAGCTTTTACTGCATTTTCATACCACTCCTGCTGTGAACCAACATTCCACCCTTTCTGAGCTGCTTCTGCCAGAATGAAACATACTTCAGCATAAGAAATCAGTCGTGCCCTCAGTAAATTTCCGGCCGGCTCTTTGTAGATATCACTCAAGGCGGAAACATGTACATTCGGCCCCCCCTGGATTGGCACCGGATTCAGATTGAAATTTGAAGCATCACCGAGTGTATAGGCAACAGGAATACCAACATACTCCATTGTATCTATAATAATAAGGTCATTTTCTGTATCAGCAATCCATGTTTCAGGATTATAAACAACCATATTATTGGCTTCCATATGATTGGGATGAATATAGCGGACTCCGTCTACGATTTCATCTGAGCCGTATTGTGAAGAAACTTTAATCGGTATTCTTACCGGATTAAACCACACAGACAATCGTGGATCTTCATATTCAACAAGAACATCTCTTAATCCTGCAGCAAGCTGAATTCTGTCGAAATTACTTTCACTCGGATCATAAGCTGTATTTGCAGGCCAAGAATCATCGTTTGATGAACCCAAAAAACTCATTGTAGCATCATGAGTTATTGATGTAAAGATAGGATATTGTTGAGGGTTAGATACGATCTCCTCAATACCTGCCCTTGCAAAATCAGGTAATTTCTCAGACACACGCATATAATACCTTAACATCAGAGAATTGGTAAATCTTCGCCATCCTTCGGGATCTCCACCATACAAAACATCTGCACTTGCACTGACACCGGAATATTCTCCTGCAGGTTGTGAGAAAATGGTATTGGCAGTTTTCAACTCCTCAATTATCCCTCTGTAGATGGTTTCCTGGGTATCAAACACTGGGAAGAAATCTTCTTGTTCTCCCCCAAGAGCATTCAATGCCGTTGTATAGGGTGCATCGCCCCATGAATCGGCAATGTAACCATAATTAAATACCCGCATTACAGTAGATATTCCCTGGTGGAATACCATATCTTCCTCTTCAGCCCTTTCATAAAGGTGTTTGGCATTTCTAAGATTGGAATACCAGGAATCCCAGTTGCGTTGCACCCTCCAATCGTAGTTATTAAGACCCCCTCCCCATCCGCTTTTTTGAACATATTGCATGACACCTGCTACATCTCCATCATAACTCATTTCCAGATAAGGTTTAGCGGTTGAAACGATTACAGTGGGAACCATCAGGTTAGGATTGACTATGTCCGGATCCACACCATTAGGATTAATATTAAACTCTGTAAGTTGATCATGGCATGAAAAAACAGTTATGCCAAGAAACAATAAAATGATTTTATATATTGATTTCATAACTCAAACTCCTTATTTAAAAATTCACATTTAATTTAAAACCTACAGGTATAGACCATGGAGTTATATTATATCTTTCAATTCCCTGCATGAAAGAAGATCCCGATGGCTGGAATGCAGTTTCCGGATCTACATTAATACCGGCTTTAGTCCAAAGAATAATATTACGGCTATATACCGACACAGCCAGATTTCGCACCCCGAGGAAATTCACTGAAGGTATCTGATAGGTTAAGGAAATTTCTCTCAACTTTATGAAATCAGCATCAAACATTGCTGTTTGTCCAAAATCCCATCCGTAAGAATTCTGCCATCTCCTTATGGGTGTCCCCTCATCTCCAAGATGTTCTTTAACAGCAACAAATCTTCCCTGGTCGTCATAATAACCCTCAACCCCCGGGAAGAACTGACCGTCATTCAGTGTAATACCATCTTCTGTATGTCTAAAGCCTCCTGTTTCAGTAGTGGGACCACCAACTACAACCATGAACTCACCATCCGGTAATAAATATTTATCGGCATTATCCTTAAGGAATTGAGCGATCTCCGGTCCGCTCAGGTGATTCAGGTTCAAAGCCCGGTCTATCCACCTTTTGGTCAAATAATCGGATTCCATATATCGTAACGACTGTGAGATAAAATTACCTCCATATCTCCAGTCAAAGCTGGCACTTAAATT
>DASRQG010000458.1:0-3895 GCA_035645995.1 Mariniphaga sp.
ATCAAATAAAGGCTATCAATCGAATTATTTTTGGAATTGAAACTTCAAGCTGAGAATCTTCAACTTTGACCCAAGTATTTGACCCAAGTATATTACTAATCATACCGCAGTGGAATTGAAACTTAATACTTTAATGGAGAAACAATACTCTATGTACTATCAACCGTACCATTTTGGCATTAAAATCAAAAAGTTTCAACTTGCCCCAAAGTCTAAGTATCTTCGGTTGCTATTATCTTCCTCACTTCCCTCCCATAGCCCCTCCTTCCCCACTTCCTAATAAATTTTATCCACCGATCCATATAAATTGTTTAGTTTACTTGCTAAATTGTACTTTTATAAACAGTATACAAATCAACAAAATATCATCACCATGAAATTACCATTAAAGCTTTTCGTATTTTTTTCTTTTGCTTTTACCTTTAGCACCTTTACAGGAACCGCTCAACATGCTGCACAACTTCTGAGTGGCCCGATGACAGGCCATACAACTTCATCGGAGGCGAGTATTTGGGTGGAAACGGATAAGCCGGCTGAAGTGAAGGTGCATTTCTGGTATGAATCGGGTGCACAACCTATTGTTAAGGATGTTGCTTCAGGTAAAACGGATGCTGAGCCTCCACATGTCGGAACCATTATCCTCAAAGGACTTCCTGCCCGTGCTCTCGTACATTATGAGCTGGAAATTGATGGCAGGGCTGTAAGGCCCCAGTCCGTTCAGTCATTTCTGATGATGCCCGAGCCGGATGCTCCTGCTAATTTTAAAGTAGCTTTTACATCCTGTGTCAACCCCATACGTGTACCCCTGCAACCAATCTGGGAACAGATGGGTATTCTCCGGCCGGATGCGCTGCTGCTCATTGGCGACAACAACTACATGCCGATGCGGCCACAGGCTTATGAGGCACCTGAAGCCACAGTTACCTATGCACTGGCACGATACCACCGCTACCTGCGCGATGTCCCCGGACTACGGTCTATTCTCTCTGCAGTCCCCACCTATGCCATCTGGGATGATCATGATTACGGGCCCAACAATTCCGACCGTACTTTTAAATGGCGTGACCTGACACTGAACCTTTTTAAGAAATACTGGCCAAATCCGGCTGCCGGAACTGAAACCGTTGATGGCATCTTTTTCTCCTTCCAAATAGCGGATGTAGAATTTTTCATGCTCGACGACCGTTACCACCGCGATCCGAATGAGTCGCCCAACCCGCAAACGATGTTGGGTGAGGGTCAGCTTGCATGGCTGAAGGAACAGCTGAAAGCAAGTACAGCCACCTTTAAGGTCATCGTCAACGGGCATACCACCACCATCGACCGTGGAGACCGTGGAGAATACTGGGCTCATTTTGGCAATGAACGTGATGAATTCATGAACTGGATGTTTGCCCAGGGCATAGAAGGCGTATTCTTTATTTCAGGCGACTGGCACGTAGGTTCGCTCAGCAGGATCGACTTTTCGCCTGAAGGATATCCCCTGTATGAACTGATAAGCTCCAATGCAGCAGTCACCCAGGTAGAGAACGACCACAACCAATTCATGTACAACAGGCAAACTTCAGGACATAACCGCCGGTTTGAGGGACCGATAATAAATGACATCCGCGATTATAATTTTGGAGTGCTGGAATTCTCCGGTGCGGCAGATAACAGATCGGTTGTACTAAAGATTGTTGATCATCATGGAGAAGTGCGGGTTGCTCATCAGCTCACCAGCAACGACCTTAAATCCCGGAAGCAATAATAATCCGGTCCGCCATGATTCCTGACAGCATTTAGTATTTACAATTTATTCTGAATGCTTCAGTTTATCGTTCGTAAAAAAAGGATTGAAGTTATAGAACGTATGCAGTGCATAGGGTTTATTATCTGCAGGCAGATACTCCCGAAGCTGTGCGGCTTCTGTTTCGTATCCTCCTTTCGGGATCAGGTTGTGCCATTCATTCGGATCCTCTGCTATGTTGTACAACTCCTCCGAACCATCCTGATACCGGATGTACCTCCAGTCAGTGGTTCTTATACCATGATTCGACCACCCATAGGTAGTAAGGGCAAACGGTTGTACTTCCTGCTTTTCCCCCTTCAAAACAGGCACCAGACTAACACCTTCATTTTTCTCATAAGCTTCAAGCTCACAAAGTTCCAGCAACGTGGGATAAATCGATAACATTTCAGCCGGAGTTTCAATAATTTGTCCTTCCTCAATGCCCGGGCCCGCAAATATTAAAGGCGCTCGTGTGCCACCGTCCCACAAACAATGTTTTGCAAAAGTATTTTTATCACCAATTCTGTAACCATGGTCGCTCCACAAAACAACAATGGTATTATCGGCATACTTACTATTTTCAAGTGCATCCAATACCTCGCCGATATAGTGATCCACAAAGGAAATGCAGGCAAGATAAGCCTGTACTATTTTGGGCCATTCACCACTTTCAATGGCCCATTCGGTGGTAGGCATCATTGGCATATCATCAATTTCTTTCACGATAGCCGGCAAATCGTTCAGGTCATCTTTGAAGTATGGCGGTGTTTCGATGGTTTCGAGCGGATGCAGGTCGAACCATTTTTGCGGCACATACCATGGAACATGAGGACGCAAAAAACCCACTCCCAGAAAAAATGGTTGCTCATAATCTGTTTCCAGCTTGTCAATGGCCCACTGTGCCGAAAGATAGTCAGGCATTAACGAATCAGCCTCAGGGAAAGCACCCCAGTCGGTTGATGTATTTCCATAGCCTTCTTTATTAATTCTGCCATTCCATACAAACCGTTCAGAAGGAGTGGGGCCAAATCCGGGTACCCGTCCTCCGGATTCATCAAACACACCTTCAGGCGCATGCGTATGGAAAAGTTTTCCTATACCCATTGTGTGGTAACCATTCTGTTTAAAATATTCAGGCAGAAAAAGCACATCCCGGGTCACGGGATTGTCATCCCGGATTTTATCATCATCTATCATCATGTAAATTCCGGAAGTTGACGGGCGTATCCCGGTCATTACCGAGGCCCGCGAAGGGCCACATAAAGGTGCCTGGCAATGTGCATTTGAAAACAATACACCACGTGCTGCCAATCGATCGATATTAGGCGTTTTGGCATTGGGATGCCCTTCAAGACAACCCAGCCACGTGTTTAAATCATCTACCGCTATCATCAGTACGTTGGGCGGAACTGTTTCTTCTACCGCTTTGTCGGTACTGCACGAAGCACTTAATAAAACTCCCGGGATTAAAAAACAAGACAGTTGGCTTAATTTATATTTCATGTTTAGCATCATTAAAAACCTGCACCGGAAAGAAAGCGCACCGTTTGTATACACTCACTTTTTATCCCCCCAATTTACCAATTTTCTGATAAATAACAATCCCGAAATCTTAACAGTGTTTATTATATGCAGTAAAACTTCGATACCCGGTAAATTCTATTCTGTAATTACACTTTGATATAACAGAACTACTATTTTCTACCGGAAAGCATATTACCATTATTCTTTTACTCCGGTAACTCTGAACCCTTCCTGCCAGACTTCCAAACTCCATTTTTTTAATAGTCTCCGGGAATACCTTCGCCATACTTTGTCCAGTATTTTTCGAACCAACACTGGACTTGGTATGGAGAATGTCTGGAAAAAGACTCGATTTTCAATCCTGTTTATAGTGGTGAAAATTTATCATTTTGGCATTTATTGAATTTATTTCGGGGCAGAAAACCTGATAAAAAAGCTAAAAACGCAAAACCTGAAAAACGATAATTTGACGTCCTACTGTCTTTCAGCGAAAACGACCGTTATAAGTAAAATTTAACAAGTCGTTCAGAACATTTTCGGCTGGTCGGGTGTCTTAATAGCATTCAATTGATAATCAAGAATAACAATGAAATCACTATT
>DASRQG010000459.1:0-3084 GCA_035645995.1 Mariniphaga sp.
TTGAGGATGTGCTGGGTTTTGTTGATCTGGCACCTACCATTCTGGAGATTACTCAAACCCCTTCCGACGGTATGATGCCTATATCAGGGGAAAGTGTGCTTGATATTTTAAAATCGAAGGAAGAAGGGATCGTTGATGAAAATAAGAAATATGTGTATGCAGGTCGTGAGCGACATTCATCATCACGCTATCAGAACTGGGGATACCCACAACGAGCAATCAGAAGTCATGATTATTTGCTGGTATGGAATATGAAGCCCGAACGCTGGCCTGCAGGTGCGCCTCAGCGTATTAAACCCGATACCGGAAACGAACTGCTTCCAATGTATGGGATAGATGAAGAAGGGGTGCATCATTCCGATTGGGCTTTTACTGATATTGATGCTGCACCAGCCAAATCTTTCATTATTGAGAATATGGCAAACGAAGATATTAAACCATTTTTTGATCTATCACATAATAAGAGACCTGAATTTGAAATGTTTGATATCAATGAAGATCCTTATAATCTTAATAATCTGGCCGGAAATCCTGAGTTCGCCGATGTTGAGCAGGAATTGAAGCAGGCTTTAATGGAAGAACTACAAGCGTCAAAGGATCCGCGAGTAGTTGGCCCCGATAAAGAAGTTTTTGATTCTTATATTCGTTATAGCCCAATGAGAGAGTTCCCCAAACCGTAACATTCGAAAACAAAGGCTGTGAAACCGCTTGACAAGTGTAATACTTATGAATAGAATTTATTTCTAAACTTGATAACTAAAATCTTAAACTATGGTAGTTATACATTCCTATGGATGGGCAGTTTTTTTGGCTTTCATAACTATGTTATGCTGGGGTTCGTGGGCTAATACTCAAAAGCTGGCTCAAAAGCAATGGCCGTTTCAGCTTTATTATTGGGATTATGCCCTTGGTGTATTATTGCTTGCACTCCTGTTGGCTTTTACTGCCGGAAGTACAGGTACCGAAGGCCGGAGCTTTCTGGTAGATCTGGCACAGGCAAAGCCACGATCGCTTTTAATGGCTTTTACGGGTGGTGTGGTATTTAACCTGGCAAATATTCTTTTGGTAAATGCCATTGCAATAGCAGGGATGGCTGTAGCATTTCCTATTGGCATCGGCTTGGCATTGGTATTGGGAGTAATAACGAATTATGCTGCTACACCTATAGGAAATCCCATTCTGTTGTTTCTGGGAGTTGCTCTTGTCACCTTTGCTATTGTGTTGGACGCAAAAGCCTATCAGAAAATATCAAAACCTGGTTCTGTTAAGTCGGCTAAAGGTTTGATGGTTTCATTAATTGCCGGTTTTTTAATGGGATTTTTCTATCGTTTTGTTGCAGAATCAATGGCCACAGATTTTGTAAATCCCATGGCCGGTAAACTTACGCCCTACACTGCTTCAGTTATTTTTGCCATTGGCTTATTTGTTTCCAGTTTCATTTGGAACAGTGTATTCATGTATAAACCTCTTGTTGGTGAAAAAGTCAGCTACAAAGATTATTTTACACGTGGTGATACCAAACTTCATTTAATAGGCATATTGGGTGGTGCGATCTGGAGCCTTGGTATGACTCTTAATATCATAGCAGCAGAACAAGCAGGTTTTGCCATTTCTTATGGATTGGGACAAGGTGCTACACTCATAGCGGCTCTATGGGGTGTGTTTATCTGGAAGGAGTTTAAAGGTGCTATAGGGGTAAATGGATTGCTTACTGCCATGTTTTTATTATTTGTTATCGGACTTGGTTTAATTATTATATCCAGGTTTTATTAATTTAATTATGAAACCAAAGATTATTGTTGTGGGAAGCTCTAATACCGATATGGTAGTGAAGGTTCCTCATATTCCTGCTCCGGGAGAAACGTTATTGGGTACAGATTTTATGATAATACCCGGAGGTAAAGGTGCTAACCAGGCAGTTGCAGCTGCACGTTCAGGAGCTGAAGTTACTTTCCTTGCCTGTGTTTCTAATGATACATTAGGAATACAAGCAGTGGATAATTATAAAAAAGATGCTATCAATACAGAATATGTAAAGGTGCAAGAGGGTATCCATTCCGGAATCGCCTTAATTAATGTGGCAGATGATGGTGAAAATAGTATTGCTGTTGCTCCCGGTGCCAACAAATATTTATTGCCTGAAGATATAGTGGCTTCTGGGGCTGCTTTCAATGAGGTGAAAATGGTGTTGGCTCAACTTGAAATTCCTTTGCCCACTGTTATTGCTGTTGCTGAGCTAGCTCATGAAAAAGGAATTCCGTTTATCCTGAACCCCGCTCCTGGTATGCATTTACCTGAAAGTCTCATCCAGAAAGTAACAGTTATAACACCTAACGAAACAGAAGCAGCTATTTTAACCTCACGTGATCATCCTACTGATAAGGATATTCCTGCTATGGCCGGGGATTTGTACCGAATGGGAATTAAAATCGTTTTGTTAACGTTGGGCAGGAAAGGAGTTTATCTTAAAACCAATGATTATGATGGATATATTTCGGGCTATTCGGTGGAGGCTAAAGACACTACTGCTGCCGGTGATGTATTTAATGGTGCCCTTGCGACTGCTATGGCTGATGGTAACTCTATTGCAGACTCTGTTGATTTTGCACAACGAGCAGCTGCTATTTCGGTGACACGCATGGGTGCACAACCTTCAGCTCCTTACATAGATGAAATTCTTAATTTCGAAGTTTGATTTGTGAAAATGAAAACCAAAATTTATAAGGCAATTGGCTTTTACTTCATTTTTGTGTTTCTGATCATTATAATTTCGTCAGGTTGCAAGGATCACGAAAAAATTCATCTCCCGGGGGCAGGGGAATATATTCGTATATCAAAGAGCAGCCTCAAAGATAAGATAAAGGGTGGTTGGGCAGGTCAGGTAATTGGCTGTACCTATGGCGGTCCAACCGAATTTCAGTGGAATGGCACCATAATAGATGATCATGTTCCCATACCCTGGGATAGTTCAAGAATCCTTTGGTATTACGAAAATGTACCGGGTTTATATGATGATGTGTACATGGATTTAACTTTTGTGGAAGTATTTGAAAAATATGGATTTGATGCTCCGGATTCACTGCA
>DASRQG010000460.1:0-5779 GCA_035645995.1 Mariniphaga sp.
GTTCATAGTTCATAGTTCATAGTTCATCATTCTTAGTTCATCGTTCATCATTCACAATTCATTAAAAAAATGTACTTATTAGGATACGACATCGGCAGCTCTTCGGTAAAAGCGAGCTTGGTACATGCGGAAACCGGGAAAATTGTAGCTTCGGATTTTTTTCCGAAGGAAGAAATGAAAATTACAGCCCACCGTCCGGGTTGGGCAGAGCAAGATCCTTCAGATTGGTGGAAGAATTTGACTTTAGCACATCAGTCGGTAATGCGACAGTCAGGAATTCAGGCAGAAGGCATCAAAGCCATTGGAATTACTTGGCAGATGCACGGATTGGTGTTAGTTGACAAGAACCAAGAGGTGCTTCGACCTTCTATTATCTGGTGCGACAGTCGTGCTGTTCCTTATGGAGAGAAAGCATTGAAAGCCATCGGGGAAGAAAGAGCTTTGTCGCGTTTATTGAATTCACCGGGGAACTTTACTGCCTCTAAGCTGGCCTGGGTAAAAGAGCATGAGCCGCAGTTGTTTGAGAAAATCGACAAATTAATGCTGCCGGGAGATTATATCGCCATGAAACTAACCGGTGAAATTCAAACTACTGTTAGCGGGCTGTCAGAAGGAATTATGTGGGATTTTAAAAACAATAAACTTTCTGACGACTTATTCAATACCTACGGATTCTCTAAGGATGTCATTCCGGAAGTAGTTCCTACCTTTGCTGTTCAGGCGCAACTGCTACCGGAAATAGCTCATGAACTCCGGCTGTCTAAAAACACCAAAGTCTGTTATCGTGCCGGCGATCAACCTAACAATGCATTATCATTAAATGTCCTGCAGCCAGGAGAGGTAGCTGCTACAGCCGGCACTTCCGGAGTTGTTTATGGTGTAAGCGGTGAGGTACGATTCGATCCTCTTTCCCGCGTAAACTCATTTGCCCATGTTAATCATACAGCTCAGTATCCCCGGCTTGGCGTGCTTTTATGCATTAACGGAACCGGGATACTTAACGCATGGCTGAAAAGAATGATGGGAGGAAACCTGTCATACGAGGAAATGAATAAGCTTGCAGAATCTGTTCCGGAAGGTGCAGATGGAATATCCATTCTTCCTTTTGGAAATGGCTCAGAACGAATGCTCAACAATAAAACCGTATATTCACAAATTAAAGGGATAAACTTTAACATTCACCATAAAGGACATATACTACGTGCTGCCCAGGAAGGAATCGTCTTTTCTTTTAAATACGGAATTGACATCATGCAGAATACAGGAATTCACGCCTCAGTAATACGGGCAGGAAATGCCAATATGTTCTTAAGCCCGATATTCAGAAATACTTTGGCTGCAATTACAGAGGCAACGATAGAACTTTACAATACAGATGGATCAATAGGTGCGGCCAGAGGTGCCGGAATTGGCTCCGGTTATTATAAATCGTATAATGAAGCATTTGCCAATCTCACCAAACTGCAGACCATAGAACCTGATCATTCTAAGGCTGCTATTCTGAAGGATATCTATGAAGAATGGAAACTCCTGCTAAATAAAGCAACTGATTCATAAAATCATAGATTAATGAGACGAATAGAGAAGAAAATTAAATTAACTTTATACAAAACAATTAAAACACGTTGAACCATGGAGGTATTAAAAGGTAATAAGGAATATTTCAAAGGAATAGGTCAAATAAAATATGAAGGGCCCGATTCCAGAAACCCGTTGGCATTTAAATGGTATGATGAGAATAAAATGATAGGTGGGAAAACAATGAAGGAGCATCTGCGCTTTGCTGTTGCCTACTGGCATACCTTCTGTGGAACAGGTGATGACCCCTTTGGCCCTGGCACACAGATTTTCCCATGGGATGGTGCTGCTGATGCTCTGGATGCTGCCAGGGAAAGAATGGATGCAGCCTTTGAATTCATTACCAAAATTACCATCCCCTATTACTGCTTTCATGATGTTGATATTGTAGGGAACGGCTCTGTATTCGAGATTGAAAAACGACTCGAAAAGATGGTGGAACTGGCCAAACAAAAACAAAATGCATCAGGAGTAAAACTGCTATGGGGTACAGCCAATGTTTTTTCTAATCCACGGTATATGAATGGAGCTGCTACCAATCCTGACTTTAATGTAGTAGCCAATGTTGCTGTTCAGGTTAAGAATGCTATGGATGCTACCATCGCATTGGGAGGCTCAAATTACTTATTCTGGGGTGGCCGCGAAGGATATATGACCTTACACAATACCGATACAAAGCGAGAACTGGATCATTTAGCACAGTTCCTGTCTATGGCACGCGACTATGGCCGTAAACAAGGTTTCAATGGAACGTTTTTTATTGAACCAAAACCAATGGAACCTACCAAACATCAGTATGATTACGATGCCCAGACTGTAATTGGTTTTCTGCGCCATTATGGCCTCGACAAAGACTTTAAATTAAATATCGAGGTGAACCATGCTACGCTTGCAGGCCATGCATTCGCTCACGATTTACGCATGGCAACAGATGCAGGACTACTTGGATCTATTGATGCAAACAAAGGCGACTATCAAAATGGTTGGGATACCGATGAATTTCCAACCAATATATATGAAGTTACTGAAGCCATGCTTGAAATCTTACAGGCTGGAGGTTTTAAAACCGGAGGGATTAACTTTGATGCTAAAACCAGACGAAATTCTACTGACCTTGAAGATATATTTATTGCACATATCTCAGGAATGGACATATTTGCAAGGGCACTGGTAGTTGCTGATAAAATATTAAATGATTCAGCTTATCTTGCAATGCGTCAGAAACGCTATGCATCATTCGACAGTGGCAAAGGAGCTGATTTTGAAGCAGGAAAACTAACACTTGATGACCTATACTCAATTGCCCGTGAAGTAGGTGAACCTGCCCAGATCAGTGGAAAACAGGAGCTGTTGGAGCAACTTATTAATTGGTACATTTAGTAAAGAGTTAATTATAATTTATCTGCCAACTGAAAAATTATTGTGATTAATCGGGAATCAAAATTAAGGGCTTGCCAATCTCGCAAGCCCTTAATTATTATAATTATTTTGGTTGCCAGTAACACACCTTTGGTGATACTATTAAACCATCTTTCTTCAACTGCTTCATTGCTTTATCAACCTCTTTTTTATCGAGGCCGGAAGCAGATACAATTTCACCAGCCTTCAATGGTTTACCGGCTGATTTCATCGTGGCTAAGACTTTCTCCTCATTCATACAAAAAAAACTTAACCTGCAAATCTTTCAGCAATAACTTTCCAGTCAACAATCTTCCAAAAGTCTTCGATATACTTTGGCCTTGCATTTTGTTTATCAAGGTAATATGCATGCTCCCATACATCACAAGTCATGATTGGAGACTTTCCATCACGCAATGGATTTACAGCATTTGAGGCCTGAACAATTTCAAGTTCGTTATTCTGGTTCTTCACCAGCCAAGCCCAACCTGACCCAAAGACAGTTGCTGCTGCTGTAGAAAATGCTTCTTTAAAAGCTTCAAGTGATCCAAATTTTGCTTCAATCGCCATTTTGAGCGCTCCATCAGGTTCTTTCTGGCCATTGGGGCTAAACTGATTAAAGTAAAAAGTATGGTTCCACACTTGGGCTGCATTATTAAAGAGACCACCTTCCGCATTTTTTATAATGTCTTCAAGTGAAGCATTTTCAAACTCAGTACCCTGAATTAATTCATTCGTCTTGTCAACATAAGCTTTGTGATGCTTTCCGTGATGAAACTCTAAAGTTTTTTCACTAATAAATGGTTCCAATGCATTTTTCGCATAAGGTAAACCCGGTAATTCAAATTTCATAATCATTTTTGTTTAAAGGATGCATAAATTGTTTTGGATTTTGAATTAAAATTAAAACAATTTCTGCATACCACCAAAAAGAGCATAAACATATGATTGGTTTCTTAATACAGGAAGCTGCTTCCTCCAAGAAACTCCCTCAAGAGTGAAGTAGGTGGAATCTCCTCATCATCAATCGGTTTAAAAAATGACAGAAATTTCAGTAAACGCGAGGCCTCCAAATATTCAGGCTGATTTTCAAGCACAAGTTTTAATATTGGATCAGCATACTTTTTCAGAACACCCAGTTCATATAATGTAGCAGAGTTAAACATCACATCGGCATTTTCCTGGAAAGGAAAAATGTTCTTTTCCTCACCCCTCTTAACTGAAGGCCATCTTTTTATCGTTTCAGCAGCCATATACCCCCGGTATTTACTATCACGGATAATTCTCCTGATTAACCGGTTATCAGATGTAGAAATATGCGTTTGCTCATCCATCGAAATCTGTGTCAATGCACTGATGAATATCTTAAAAGTATTTTTGGGATCAATTCGTGGAAGTAAATAGGGATTCATTCCATGAATGCCTTCCACAATGAGGATATCGCCCTTCTTCAATTGCAGATACTCACCATTCATAAATCTCCGGCCCCTGTGAAAGTCAAATTTTGGAAGCCGTACATTCTTACCATCCAGTAACTCCAGTAGTTGTTCATTAAAAAACTGAATATCTACCGCTTCCAATGCCTCAAAATCATAATTTCCGTACTCATCCCGTGGTGTCAGTTCCCTGTCAACAAAGTAATCATCGAGTGAAATCTGGTATGGGCGTAAACCATTTACAGCGAGTTGAACGCCCAGCCGTTTGCTAAAAGT
This sequence comes from Mariniphaga sp., assembly GCA_035645995.1. Lineage (GTDB taxonomy): Bacteria > Bacteroidota > Bacteroidia > Bacteroidales > Prolixibacteraceae > Mariniphaga. The sequence goes on from DASRQG010000460.1 coordinate 4,689, forward strand.
CGTTTTCCCCGATGCTGATGGCCCTGCTACCAATACAACATGAACGTCATCTTTTCGGCTGTGTATCTTATTGGCAATCTCTGCAATCTTCTTTTCATGTAAGGCCTCCGAAATTTTTATAACATGTCCGCCTTTTTTCTGAAGGGTTAATTCATTCAAATGCGAAACAGTGGCTACATTTAATATTCTGGCCCAATTTTTATGTTCCTGATAGATTTCGAACAACTTCTTTTGCTTTGGAGCTTCCTGCAATTCATTGAAATTTGCCGGATTAGGAACTTTCAACAACAGTCCGTCGAAATATTTAATGAGGTCATAATTTGTAATATATCCCGTAGAAGGAAGTAGATTCCCATAAAAGTAATTCCCTAAATTGTTTAAGAAATAGAGACTTGAATATAGATGTCCACGCTGATCAAAAAGCTGTGCTTTTTCAATCAGGCCTTCATGCATAAGGTGTTCAACAGCATCTTCTGTTAGTATCCTCTCCTTCACGAAAGCTTCATCCTTGGCAATTATCTCATTAATTTTATTTTTTACAGCTTCAATATCATTCTCCTCAATATCGCGTCCCATATTTGATAATTCACAAAAATATCCGTTTGATATACCTTTGCGTATCCGAAGCGATACATGTGGATAAACCTCTTTAACTGCCACATATAATATAAAAATAAGGCTTCGGATATACATTCTTATCCCATCAGGATGGGTGACATCATAAAACATTATTTGTTTAGGTTTTACCACACAAAAGGAAAGTTCACGCGCCTGATGGTTTACTATTGCACCACAAATTCTGTGTTTTAGCTGAATGTTCAAATCCTTACTTATTTCCAATAGAGAAGTCCCCAACGGATAGGTATGTTTAGTTCCTGTGTTATGACAAAATATTTCTACGTTCTTCATAAATTATTTTTAATATCCCAAGTGGCTTTTATTCCATTATAGAAAAGCTACAATTTAGAAGCCGCTTTGTTTTGGTTTCAATTTAGTGCATGCCACAAACAAGCATTAACTCCCAAAATATACTTAATCTGTAGCAAATGCTAATTTCATCAATTTTTTTGTTATTAAATTAAAGAATGAAC
>DASRQG010000461.1:0-3500 GCA_035645995.1 Mariniphaga sp.
TATTGGCACAGATAAAACAGGAAATGTTCTGTTAATTCACTCCGAACTGCCACACACTGTACACAATTTAATCAATATTATTAAAGACTTGCCCCTGAATATCGAAAGAGCCATGTATCTTGAAGGTGGTTCAGAAGCACAACTGGCCCTTATTACTGAAGATAAAGAATTTGAGTGGGTCGGACAATATTCTGAATCCGGATTATACCCATCTGTGACTCCACATATTCCAAACATTATTGGAATTGCCAGAAAGTAAAGTCTTCTTTGTCTAAAAACAAGTATAATCTAATAATTTTGTAAAATAGATAACTCTTATTTGAGCCATGCCAGAGTAATCTGCTGAGTAACTTTTTCTATTTAAACTATTCCGAAATGTATCAATTTTTTATTATTAGCTACGACTGGCTTAACACCCCACCGAATTAATTTCACGAAACCTTTTATTTGGCAGGTACAAAAAAATTATTGGAGATAATTATTTTGGATTCCAAAAAAGAATCGCCGGGTAACAAAACCCGGCGCTTCCGCTTCACCCAAATTGTTGTAAGAGGGCCTTGCAATCGGTAGGACTATTAATATATATATTATCCCGATTTGTTTCAATATATTTTTTAAAAAAAATATTTTTAAACCTGGAATTTCAATATTTTCCGTTACTTACATAAATTCCAAAAATTGTTGAAGGGTTCTGAATCAACTATATTTCCTGCCATACTATTTCAACTATTTTCTTTCTGACGTTTTCACAATAATCCCCAAGATTTAATAACACTCCAGTACTATAAAGAATATCAGCATTACCGTTACCGAAAATAGATTCACTGTTTTTACCCAAAGCTGCTATTCCACCAATTATTTCTGCGACACCATTTATTTTATCCATTTGATCACAAATTATAAGACCTTTAAAAGTCCCCTGATTAATTTTTAATTTAGCATCCCCTGCATCATTATGTACTATTAAAATTCCGCTTGATGATCCGAAATGCACCGGACCAACTGATTTCGTAACATATTGAATTCCCTTGAACGGAACAGTTAATGATGAAACCTTGTATTTATCCAATGCACCTGACGGAAGGCCTAAAAATGACTCCGGTGAATTGAATTGAGGTGTTATCGCAGCATTCTCAAAAACTACCAAAGATTTAACTGAATCATAAACTGGTTTACAAGCAGGAAGATTGTCATTTCCGCCTACTTTAGCAGCATTGCTACCCATATTTAAATACATACATGTATAAACACCATAAGTACCAGAACCAATAACATTACCAAACGGATCATGGTCCCTTCCATCAACAGTGATATTTCCTGTCAATTGAACTGTATTTCTGGACGTTATTGCGCCTTTCAGTGCTGCCGGAATACCATTAAATGGCATATTCGGCTCAAGCACAGAAACAACCTGAATTTCTGTAATTTCATCTCCATGTTTTCCCATAGAATGTATGTAAAGTGTATCTTCAGATAAGCCAGTACTACATATGACAGTTACATAACCTCCACCAAAATTTTCATTGTCTATAACAGTTTCTTTTCTATTGGATTCAGGCCGGAAAATTCCAGCATTTATCATTGCATATAATTTTTCTTTCCCGGATTCTGCAATATTCAAGGATGAAACTTTCAATCTCCTGTCGCCACTTTTAGTTAATGTTGTTTTAGAATTTAAGTAGAATATTCCAAGTACAATATTTAAAATAAACCCAATAAGTAATATACTGAGCAAAGCTGATCCATTTTCCGAAGTATTTTTAAATCCAGTTTCCATCTTACCACCAGATTATTATGGCCCAAACAAGTATATGCACTTTTATTGTACTGCTTAATTAATTTTCAAAAGCATGTTTACAACTCAAAACAACTGTATATTACTCCAAACCTATAGTTTAAATTTAATATTAGCATAAAAAATAAAACGGAAGTCATATTTCCGTTTTTAAAACAGTATCAATAAATGTAACACACAAACACTTCGTTCAGGAATAAATGCCGGTTATTATCAGGATTAACCATAGAGGAGATTATGTAAATTCAAAAGGCAGGAAGGTGTTTTCTTAAAAAAAAAGACTGGATCTGCATAAACAGATCCAATCAATAATTTTTTAAGGTTTTTTAAAAACTGAAATCTGATCCTCCGGAATTATAATCGTACTCTTGTTGCGGTGGAGGAGTAGGTTCCTGTGATGGAAAAAGCGGCTGCGGTTCTGGTTCCTGAACTGTTGTTGACGGTCTGGTACCCGAACCGGTACTGCCTCCAAAATCAAGAGTCACGGTTGCCGCAACAACAGGAGGTCCCGACAAAATGCCTGTCCAGCTTCCAAGATTGGAAAGTATATCAAACGTAAAAATACCTTTACTAAGACCAAGTCCAACAGTTGGATTAAAATCTGACTGATCGGCAGCATAGTCAATCCGTAAACGGGCATCATCATTTTTCGTAATATCTACTCTGTCACCTATTATCCAGTTTATGCCGCCACGAACAGTAAGCATATCAAAAATCCACACATCTTCCAAGTCTTTCTCCAGACCCAAAGCTATAAAATGATTTATGCCTCTTACTTTATTAATGGTTGGATTACTACTGTCCGGTTTATCTTTATAATTACTTATGCCCAGGTTATATAATCCTGTAAACAGAACATCTCCCAGAATCTCGGTTTCAAATCCGGCATATGCATTTGTTACATTATTTATCTGAATGTTATCATTTTCATCCATTTGATATCTTAATAGATTAAAAATTAAACCGATTTTCCAGTCAGCACTGAAAAAAGGCATACCCGCTTCCAGGCCCGCTTTCAAAAAACTTCCTTTTTCCAGTTTATTCTCTACAGTTTCATCACCGGCTTCGTATTTACGTTTCATTGATGGAAAACTGATTCCGAAAACAGGAGAAAAAATAAAATCACCTGCATTTATATTCGCATTTACAACCGCACCAAAATTCGAAACCCGTGCTTTTTCATTTATATCTCCTGATGATTCTTCTGCCTTATAAGAATACTTTGCTTTATTTAATTCCAGAAAAAGATCAACACCCAGTTGAATAATATCCAGATCCAGTCCAAACAAAACATGTGGAGCCAATGGCATTTGTTCATTAATATCTATCTGAGTAGTTAATCCATTTATTCTGCTTATAGTATTTTCATAAAAATCCTCGGTCAATACACTATTTCTTGTACCAGCAATACCAAGATTTATCATCTCGCCAATTGATTTTATTCCAATAAAAGACGCTGAACCTGTACCTCCTGTAGCCTGAATCAAATCCGGATATTGATTCATATAGCCCGGAAGATAAAAAATCTTTCCAGGGTCAGAAATGATATTTATTCCTCCCAATGCGTCAATTCGTGCATTCTGGGCAAAAGTCATTGAAAAGAGTGCGGCTGTGGTAAACAGCCCTTTAAACAAAAAGGATCGCATCATTCACCTCCAAATAAGACTGAATTATTAATAAAATATCTTCCTAATTACCTTAAATC
>DASRQG010000462.1:0-9071 GCA_035645995.1 Mariniphaga sp.
AAAAGGGTTTGGTTTTATAACCGACCAGCAAACCAAAGAGAGTATTTTTCTTCATGTAAATAACATGCTGGAAGAAGTTCGTGAAGGTAATGCTGTAAGTTATGAAGTTGAAAAAGGTCAAAAAGGACCTGTAGCCGTTCAGGTAAAAGTTATTCGAAATTAAAGTATAGTCTGTTATTTCCCCAAATACCTTATTACATTTACGATTATTGTAAGTACTATACTTATTATAATCATTGAAGTAATGGGGAAATATACTTTACTATTTTCTTTGACGATTCTAATATCACCTGGCAGTTTGCCAAACCAATTAAATATTCCAGGTATAAAATAAAGAAGTATCCCTGCAATTATCAATATAACTCCTACAATAATTAATCCCCGGGCCATAGTAACACTTTTTATAACATTCTTTCAATCAATATTCTTTAAGATGATCCAGCCACTTAAGAATATGATCAAAATGTGAACCTTGCCAGTAGATCTTACTGCAATTATTGCATTCCCAAAATTCATCATAATACGAAAGTGTATCTTCCGGAACCCTGTTTTTCAACTGCAATATCGAAGCTCTTAATAATCTCCCGTTGCAGTTCGAACATCGGGAAAAAGGCTTGAAATCATTTTGTAGTTGAAATCTTTTAATTACTTCTAACAATTGCTTCTTAGGATTGTCATTTCTGATCCAATATCCATGTGTAACGACATTTTGTTTAAGAATACCCCTGTCACGTGTGAGGATTATTCTCCTTTCATCAAGTGAAATCCTAACGATCTCATCATCCTCTAAATCGTTACGAAACAAAGTATCAAAACCCAACAACCGAAGTTTTAGTGCCAGCTTTCCTAAATTCACATCTACTATAAAACTTGTATGACGTAAGGGTTGAGGACGTAATCTTATAACCGGTTGAATATCCATGGATTCAAAAACCGGATAAACTGATATCACTTCCTCGCCTGCTAATTGGTAGTCAAAATCTACTGACACTCCATTCACCAATATCAAATCAACTTCACTATGTGGTACACCTAATGCCTGAATGGTGTTTTTAATAGATGGATGGCCTTTATAGGCATATTCAAAACTTTGTTTTTTCCATTTCTTCGGAAGATGGTCATTTAACTCCTCGTAAAAACGAAAAGTACTGGTACGTATCACAGGTGAATGATCTAAATTCTTATTTATATATTTCTCATTTTCCATCCCGTTATAATTCGAAATTAAAATATAGTAATTTGAAATCAATAAACAATAAAATAACTTTAGAAACCTCTTACCTTACAAAATCCATGCTTTTCGGGGAAATGATTGTTAACAGAAAATATACCTGCAATTCCTCAACCTTTATCATGATTCAGGAAATTCTTTTTCTTCCTTAAATTGAGTTATATTTGCTTTTTATGGAAAAACAAATGAAAGAAAAACCTTTAATTTTAGTTACTAACGACGATGGTATTCATGCAAAAGGACTTCGTGAACTGGTAGATGTAATGAAGCATTTCGGCGAAGTGGTTGTTATTTCATCCGAAGTTTCCATGTCGGGAAAAGCATGTGGTATAACAGTAGATCAACCTCTTCGTACCACTCCTGTTGAGCGAATTCATGGCGTACCTACGTGGAAATCGAACGGGACTCCTGTTGATAGTGTAAAGCTTAGTTTTAATAATTTGTTTGATCGTAAACCCGACTATGTTGTGTCAGGTATAAATCATGGGGCAAATTCTTCGATAAGTGTGATATATAGCGGTACAATGGGTGCTGCCATTGAAGGCAGCCTACATGGTGTTCCTTCTGTTGGCTTCTCATTAGCCGATTTTGGATCTGATGCTGATTTTTCTAAAGCAAAAATAGTAGCAGCTAATGTATTTCAAAAAATTCTGGAACATGGCATGCCTCCATTCACCTGTCTGAATGTTAATATACCTAAAGGGAAACCAAAAGGCATTAAAATCTGCAGACAAACTCGTGGTAAATGGATGGAAGAATTTGAAAAACGAGTCGATCCACATGGACGAGAATATCATTGGCTCTCAGGCTATTTTAAAAACTTTGAAGAAGGTTCGGCTGATACTGACATTGAAGCATTACTGAATAATTATGTATCATTGGTACCGGTTTCGGTCGACATGACTTGTTATAAAACGTTGGAAGAATTAAAAAACTGGAAATTTTAATGCGCCGACGCAATAGAAAAAAATTTGATTCAACCGGCATTGGTTTTCTCCTGGGATTCCTGGTGCCTGTATTGGTATTTTTCCTCGTATATTATTTTGGAGAACGAGATGTACCTTTTGAAACCTATGTAAAAAATCTTTGGCACCTGCATGCACTAGTAAAATTAGCAAGCCTCTGTGTTTTTGCTAATATCCTGGTATTTACCGGTTTCATCAGGCTTAAATATGATCAATCAGCCCGAGGAGTACTGGGTGCAACTATAATTTATGGATTGGCTATATTAATTTCTAGAGCATTTTAAGATGAAGTACTATCTGATTGCCGGAGAGGCATCCGGTGACTTGCATGGTTCAAACCTGATGCGTGAACTAAAATTTTCTGACCCTGATGCTCAATTCAGGTATTTTGGAGGGGACCTGATGCAGACACAAGGAGGCACTTTGGTAAAGCACAACCGGGAGATGGCTTTCATGGGAATTATAAATGTTGTGAAAAATTTACATAATATCAATCACAACATGAAATTCTGCCAAAAGGACATCCTTGAATATCAACCCGATGTGCTCATACTTATCGATTATCCCGGATTTAATCTGAGAATTGCCAAATTCGCTAAAAAGCAAAACATTAAGGTATTTTATTATATCTCTCCTAAAGTATGGGCTTGGAAGGAATTTAGGGTTAAGGATTTAAAAAAGTATGTAGATGAACTTTTTACAATACTTCCTTTTGAAACAGAATATTTCAAAAAGCATAATATCCAAGTCCATTATGTGGGGAATCCTTTGCTTGATGCAGTTGAGAGCTTTAAACCTGTTGCTCCTTCGAAGGAAGAGTTTCTAAATATGAACAACCTGGACAGCAGGCCTATTGTAGCTGTATTGGCAGGTAGTCGCAAACAGGAAATTCTCTCTACCCTACCGGTTATGAAAAAAGCTGCAGCATGCTATCCCGAATTTCAATTTGTCATTGCAGGGATATCATATGTGAATCCCGAATTATATGATAAGGTGGGTATTGGAATTTCACTTCCAGTTGTATTTAACCAAACCTATTCGTTACTCAACCATGCCTATGCCGCTTTGGTTGCCTCAGGTACTGCTACCCTCGAAACTGCACTTTTCGAAGTGCCACAAAGTGTTCTGTATAAAGTTGAGGGAGGTTGGTTGGCTCAATTCATTATGAAAAACTTCTTCCTGAAAGTGAAATGGGTTTCTCTGCCAAACCTCATTCTAAATAAAGAAGCTATTAAAGAGTATATTCAAATGGATATGACTTTTAAAAATATCAAAAACGAATTGCATCTTTTGTTTTATGATGAGGAATATCGAAAATCTATATTTTCTGATTATAAAGAACTAAGAATAAGAATGGGTGAACCGGGTAGTTCTGCGCGAGCAGCAAAAAAGATGATTGAACTGTTAACGGTTAAACATTAAACCGCTCATCTTTCTGATTGTTTTTATTTATCATTCTGTTAAAAAATTGATGTACAGCTTATTTAAAAAAGAAATAAAAATATTCTTTGGTTCACTAACAGGATTTCTGGCATTATTTGTTTTTCTGTTGGTGGCAAGTCTTTTTTTATGGGTATTTCCTGGCAGTTATAATATTCCCGAAAATGGTTATGCTACGCTTGAGGGCTTCTTTTCGCTGGCTCCATGGCTGTACTTATTTCTGATTCCTGCCATCACAATGCGTTTCTTTGCTGAGGAGAAAAAAAGTGGTACGCTTGAAGTCCTGCTCACCCGTCCCATCAGCGACATGCAACTCATTCTGGCAAAATTTTTAGCAGGACTGGTTCTGGTGACATTCTCCCTCTTGCCTACCCTACTGTGGTTCCTTTCTGTATATCTGCTGGGAAACCCGATAGGAAGCATCGATACCGGGGCAACTTGGGGCTCCTTCTTTGGCCTCTATTTCCTGGCAGCAATTTACTTGGCTATTGGGATGGTTGCTTCTTCAATTACCGAAAACCAGATCATTTCTTTTATTCTGGCAATGACTCTCTCATTCATCTTTTACCTGGGGTTCGATTTTATTGCAAGTGCCGGATTACCTTACCTCATAGAACAAATTTTTGAATGGCTCAGCATTAATAATCATTACATGTCGGCTTCACGTGGAGTTATCGATTTACGCGATGTCATATACTTCGGAGGCATGACTTTTATTTTTCTTTCTATATCCCGGCTTTTCCTGAGAAAAGGAAAGTTAAATTCTAAAAAATTGAGGGTTAATATAATAATGCCTTTATTGGTTCTTCTTGTCCTCTTTGTTGCTTCCGGAAGTTTCTTATATAGAATTGACCTTACTGCCGACAAACGATATTCATTATCTGCTGTAAGCGCTGAAATTGCCTCAGAAATTGAAAATCCCATGGAAATAGAAATCTTTTTGGCAGGACAATTAGAGCCCGGATTGAGAAAGCTTCAGCAGGAAGTCTTTGAGAAAATTGCAGTCTTGAATGCTTATGCTCCATCTAACATTCGGTTAAAGGTTACCAACCCATACAATATAGGAAATACCGAACGACGTGAAAAGTTCTTCGACGAGATTATGCAAAAAGGTATTCGTCCTACCAGTTTCCGACAACAAACTGATCAGGGTGTCAGTACACGATTAATTTTTCCGGGTGCCTTAATCAGATACAACGGTAAAGAAGAACCAGTAAATTTTTTAAAGTATAATCCTGATTTCTCGCACGAAGCTAATTTTAATCATTCGGCAGAAACTATTGAATTTGAATTGGTGGATGCTTTCCGAAAACTCCTGAGAACACAAACTGCGACTATCTCATTTCTCGAAGGAAACGGTCAGGCTGACCAATATCAGGTCTATGATTTCTCTTCTGCATTAAGTGAAGATTTTAATGTTTCACGGATCGATATAGAAACACTTGCTAAATCTCCTGAAAAGACAGATATCCTCATAATCGCTGATCCTAAGGAACCTTTTTCAGAAAAAGAAAAATTTCATATCGACCAATATATCATGCAAGGTGGTAAATCGCTATGGCTGATCGATCCGGTAGAGGTAAGCCTCGACAGTTTATCGAAAGGGCATACAACCATGGCTTTCCCGCGTGATCTCAATTTGAGTGATCAGTTGTTCAGGTATGGTGTCCGGCTCAATTACAACCTGCTACAGGACGTCGACTGTGCGCATATCCGCGTTAATACTGCCCCACCGGGAAATCCTCCACAGTTCACCATGCATCCCTGGTATTATTCGCCTTTGCTAGTACCCTCCGATAATCACCCACTTAGCCGTAACCTTAACCGGATACATACCGAATTTGTATCCTCTGTGGATACTGTTTCAGGAAATCCGAAAATCAGAAAAAACGTTATCCTTTCAACATCCCCTTACGCAAGGACGGTACAAACTCCTTCAACAGTGAGCCTCCGCAACATCGATAATCCTCCTGCCCGGGAATTGTTTAACCAATCTTTCATTCCTGTCGGGGTATTATTGGAAGGTTCTTTTACATCAGTATTTAGCAACAGATTAACCGAAACTATAGGAGTACCTAATGCATCAGTTATTACTGAAAGTAAACCCGGTAAAATGGTCATTATTGCAGATGGAGGAATGATCGTAAATCAGGTAGATTATGCCAGTAATCCGCCACGCATTCAGGAACTGGGATACGATAGAGTATCAGGGCAGGTTTTTGGAAATAAAGAATTTTTATTAAATACTATCCTGTATCTGAATGATGATCGCGGCATCATGCATCTTCGTAATCGTTCACAACAACTCCGATTGCTCGACAAGGTACGCCTTCGAGAAGAAAAATTATTATGGCAGTGGACTAATGTTTTGATTCCTATAGCATTTACAGGGTTATGGGTGATCATTTATAACTTTTTGCGACGACGCAAAAACACCCGTTCATAAATGTCTGAAAAATTCAAAGTAATCAACGTCGTGTTAAAAATTAAAGTTTGTATATTCGTTTCTGATTTTCCTGTCAAAGAGTTGGTTTTTTTAATAAATAAAGCAACTTTCAGGATTTAGTGTAAGTATTCAAAAAAAATTAAATTAAATACATCCTTATGAAATTTGTTGTTTCAAGTACCGATTTACTAAGCCACCTTTCATCCATAAGTAAGGTTATCAGTAGTAAAAGCACTTTGCCTATACTCGACAATTTCCTGTTTCAGTTAAATGATTCAGTCTTGACAATTACAGCATCCGACCTTGAATCTACACTGATTACCAGTATGGAGCTTGAAAACATAGAAGGAGAAGGCCTTATTGCTGTGCCTGCCCGACTACTAATTGATACGCTCAAAGAATTCCCTGAGCAACCGCTCACCTTTCAGGTCAATACAGATAATTTTGGTATTGAAATATTCTCTAATAACGGTAAGTATACCATCGTAGGTCAAAGTGGCGAGGATTTTCCTGAACTGCCTGCTATCGAAGAGGAGGAAGCAACAACTATAATGATAGCTCCCAGAATCTTGTTGAAAGGTGTTGACAAAACATTATTCGCTACTGCCGACGATGAGCTGCGTCCGGTTATGAATGGTATTTTTATGGAAATTACTCCTGAAAACATTGGTTTTGTAGCTTCCGATGCTCATAAACTCGTTCGCTATCGTAGAACAGATGCCCATGCAGATTTTGAGGCTTCTTTTATTTTACCCAAAAAACCTGCAGGTCTTCTCCGAAACCTTCTCCCTAAAGAGGAGTTTGATGTTAAACTGGAGTTCGATAATAAAAATGCAGTATATACTCTTTCCCGGTATAAATTGATTTGTCGTTTGGTTGAAGGTAATTATCCAAGCTACAATTCTGTCATTCCAACAAAAAATCCAAATGTAATGACAATCGACCGGCTTGCTTTTTACAATACTGTAAAGAGGGTTTCTGTTTTCTCTAACCAGGCTAGTAATCTTGTTAAATTGAATATTCACGAAAACCAATTGGTAGTATCTGCGCAGGATATCGATTTCTCAATTTCAGCTGTTGAACGTCTGGCCTGTGAATATGAAGGCGATGAAATTGAAATTGGTTTCAAATCAACGTTCCTGCTCGAAATTATTTCCAATATTTCAGCTGCCGACGTTCGGATGGAAATGAGCGATCCTTCCAGAGCAGGCCTCCTGCTTCCCGCTGAAACCGATGAGGAAGAGGAAGATGTGCTCATGCTTTTAATGCCGATGATGATTAATGCTTAATCTTTGATACATTTAATATTATAAATAAAAGTTTCTCTGATTTTTATCAGGGAAACTTATTTTCTTTAAACCCGATTCATAAAAAAGTACATGTTATTAAATTTAAAAAATCCGGTCGTATTTCTTGATTTGGAAACCACAGGAATGGATATTGTAAAGGACCGTATTGTGGAAATTGCACTCCTGAAAGTGCATCTTGATGGTAAGGAGGAAGAATTAATTCAACGGTTAAATCCCGAAATGCCAATATCTGAAGAGGCAAAACGTGTTCATGGCATCTCTAATGAAGATATCGCTTCAGAACCCACTTTCAAAGAAATGGCAAAAATATTTGCTCGTTTTATTGAAGGTTGCGATTTATGCGGCTTTAATTCAAACCGCTTTGATATACCCCTCCTGGCAGAAGAATTTCTTAGAGCGAATGTTGATATCGACTTGAAAAAAAGAAAATTCATCGATGTGCAGGCTATCTTTCATAAAATGGAAAAACGGACCTTAGCAGCAGCATACATGTTCTATTGTAATAAACCTCTAAAAAACGCTCATAGTGCACTTGCCGACACGCGTGCTACCTATGAGGTGCTAAAGGCCCAGCTTAACACATATAAAGATGTTGAATTCGAAGACAATAAAGGAAATAAAAGTATACCTGTTGTTAACGATGTTGAAAAACTGAGTGAATTCTCAGCTTACGATCGCAATGTTGATTATGTAGGCCGTATTGTCTATAACGATAAAGGAGTGGAAGTCTTTAATTTTGGCAAAAATAAAGGAGTACCTGTTGAGAAAGTCCTGAAAGAACAGCCTGGCTATTACGGCTGGATCATGAACGGGGAGTTTCCGTTGTATACTAAAAAAGTGTTGACTCAAATTAAACTTCGGATGATGGAAAAATAATCTGTTGTTCTAATTGTATTTCAGTTAAAGCATTAGGTAATGAAAATAATTTGTATCGGAAGAAACTATGTGGCCCACGCTCGTGAATTAAACAATGAGGTTCCTGCAGAACCGGTATTTTTTATGAAACCCGATTCATCGCTATTGCGAAACAACGATCCTTTCTATATTCCTGAATGGACAAACGAAGTTCATCACGAGATCGAATTGGTGATCCGTATCAACCGGCTTGGAAAAAATATCCAGGAACAGTTTGCACATCGCTACTATGACGCAATAGGCCTGGGAATCGATTTTACAGCTCGTGATGTTCAGGATGAATTAAAGAAAAAAGGTCTTCCATGGGAGAAAGCAAAAGCTTTTGATAAAGCAGCAGTAATTGGTGCTAAATTTATTAAACTCTCGAATCTGCCCGATCAAAATAAAATTCGTTTCAACCTGATAATTAATGGAAATTCCATTCAATCCGGTGATTCAAACCTGATGATTTTCAACTTTAACCAAATCATCTCCCACATCTCAAAATATATTACACTCAAAATTGGCGATTTGATTTATACCGGCACACCGGCAGGTGTAGGCCCCATTAAAATCGGTGACCACCTGGAAGGCTTCCTCGAACAGGAGAAAGTGTTGGATTTTGTGATTAAGTAATGTGCTTTTATTTTTACGAAAAAATATAAAGCTATATTTTATCGAATTAGAGGTTTTCAAGAAAAAGTGAAGTAAATTTGAATGATCACATCAAATCTTCTTTAACAATGGAAACTACATCAAGAAAAAATCCTGTTACCCTTAACGAA